>JAUHVS010000444.1 GCA_030424955.1 bacterium
GCACGCGCAGAAGCAGGCCGAGAAGGGCCGCGCCAGCGCCCTCGACGGCGTGCCCAAGGGGCTGCCGGCGCTGATGAGAGCGGCCACGTTGGGGCGCAAGGCGGCCCGCCAGGGCTTCGACTGGCCGGACGTGGGCGGGGTCTACGCGAAGCTCACCGAGGAGGCGCAGGAGCTCCAGGCGGCGGTCACCGCCCAAGACGCCGCGGGGATCACCGAGGAGCTGGGCGACTACCTGTTCACGGTGGTGAACCTGTGTCGCCACCTGGGCGTGGATCCCGAGGCGGCGCTGCAGGCCACCAACCAGAAGTTCGATCGCCGCTTTCGGCAGGTGGAGCAGGCCCTCGCGCAGGGCGGCGAGGCGATGGCCGAGACGCCGCTGGACCAGCTGGAGGCCCTCTGGCAGGCCGCCAAGGCGGACGACCCTACCTGAGGGGGTGACGCGGGGCCGGGCGGCTCAGCCCGCGATGGCCGCCGCCGCGATGGCGTGGCGGCCGCCGTCCGGCCCGGCCGTCAGCAGGGCGTGGTGGGCGTCGCGGAAGCAGCGGGCCACCGAGTACTCCTGGGTGTAGCCATAGCCGCCGTGCATCTGGATGCAGCGATCGGTCACCACCCGCGCCATCTGGCCTGCGAGCAGCAGGGCGTGGGCGGCGCTGACCTCGCCCTCGGCCGCGTGGTGCACCAGCAGCCGGGCGGCGTCGAGCTCGGTGGCGCTGTCGGCGATCATCCACTGGATGGCCTGGAACGCCGAGATCGGCCGGCCGAACTGCTTGCGGTCCTGGGTGTAGGGCACGGTGGCCTCGAGGGCGCCGCGGGCGACCCCCACGGCGATGGCGGCCTGGGTCACCGCGGCGGCGTCCCGGATGGCCTGCGCGGCTGCCGCGGACACTGGCGCCGCCCAGCTCGGCTGCACCGCCAGCTGCACGTCGGCCCGCGCGGCCGCCTGGAACGCAAGCGCCGGGGTATCCCCCGCTGTGATCTGAGCCTCGGCGGCGGGCAGGCACACCACCTGCTGGCCGCTCAGCCCGACCAGATAGTCGGCGTCGGCGGCCCCGACCACGGCGGGCAGCCGCTGCGGCCCCACGCCCGACAGCGCACCGAGCCAGGCGAGGCGCACGCGCCCGGCCGCGGCCCGCTTGAGCGTCGAGTGGAAGGGGGCCCCCGCGGCCTCCAGGGCCACCGTGGCCGGCCCCGCCTGCGCGCCGAGCCACGCCGCGAGGCTGCCCGAGCCCACGGCGAGCTCCTCCAGCACCACCGCCAGCGCCACCGGCGTCAGCCCGGCCCCGTCGGCCGCCTCCGGGGCGCAGATGCCCGTCAGGCCCAGCTCGACCACCGCCGCGCGCAGCTTGGCGGGCAGCGCGCCGGCCTCGTCCCAGTGGCCCGCCCCCTCGCGCACGTCCCGCGCCACGAGGTCGCGCACCATGTCGCGCAGCATCTGCTCGTCTTCGTTCAGCTCGAATCGCATGTCGCGCTCCTGTCGAGGCTGGGCCCGGGATCAGCCGGGATCAGACCGGGGTGACGCTGTGCTTGCGCTGCCCCGCCATGGGCAGCTGGTAGCCCTCGCCGTAGAAGCCGAAGCGGGTGATCAGCTCGCCGCGCAGCTCGTCGCCGGCCACGATGCCGTCGATGATCAGCTCGCTGGCCAGCCGCATCACGTCGACGTCCTCGGCGTACTCGGCGCGCTTCGCCGCCACCCACGCCTCGCGCTCGTCCTCGGGCAGCTGCGAGATCTTCTTGGCGTACACGGCGTTGATGGCCGCCTCGGGGCCCATCACCGCGATCATCGCCTGCGGCAGCGCCAGCGTGCAGTCGGGATCGAAGCCCGGCCCGCACATGGCGTAGAGGCCGGCGCCATACGCCTTGCGCACCACCACCGAGATCTTGGGCACGGTGGCGTTGGCCATGGCGCTGATCATCTTCGCCCCGTGGCGGATGATGCCCTCGCGCTCGACCTTGCTGCCGATCATGAAGCCCGGCACGTCGGCCAGGTACAGCAGCGGCAGGTTGAAGGCGTCGCAGAGCTGGATGAAGCGCGCGGCCTTGTCGGCGCTGTCGGTGAAGAGCACGCCGCCCTTCTGGCGCGGGTTGTTGGCCAGGATGCCCACCGAGCGGCCGCCCAGGCGGGCCACCCCCACCACCAGCTCCTTGGCGAAGCGCTGCTTGATCTCGAGGAAGCTGCCCGTGTCCACCAGCGCGTCGATGACGGTGTGGATGTCGAAGAGCTTGTTCTGCTGGTGCGGGATGATCTCGTCGAAGCTCGGGTGCGGCGCCGGCTCAGCCGCCGGCCGCTCGGGGGCCGCCTGCCCGGCGTTGCTGGGGAAGTAGCTCAGGTAGCGCTTGCACCAGTCGAGGGCCTCGACCTCGGTCTTGACGAGCACGTCCCCCACCCCGGACTCGCCGGTGTGCATGCGGGCGCCGCCCATCTCCTCCAGGGTGACCGTCTCGCCGATGACCATCTCGGCCATGCGCGGGCTGCCCAGGTACATGCTGGCGTTCTTGTTGACCATCACCACCACGTCGCAGAACGCGGGGATGTAGGCGCCGCCGGCCGCGCTCGGGCCGAACAGCAGGCAGACCTGCGGGATGACCCCGCTCAGCCGCACCTGGTTGTAGAAGATGCGCCCGGCGCCGCGGCGGCCGGGGAACATCTGGATCTGGTCGGTGATGCGGGCGCCCGCCGAGTCCACCAGGTAGAGCAGCGGGCACAGCCGCTTCTTCGCGGTCTCCTGGATGCGGATGATCTTCTCGACCGTGCGCCAGCCCCACGAGCCCGCCTTCACCGTCGAGTCGTTGGCCATGATGGCCACCGGGCGGCCGTCGACCCGCGCGAGCCCCGTCACCACCCCGTCGGCCGGCAGATCGCCGGCCAGCACGTTGGCGTACAGGCCGTCCTCCACGAAGGAGCCCTCGTCCACCAGGTGGGCGATGCGGTCGCGCACGAAGAGCTTGCCGCGGGCCGCGTTGGCCTCGTGGTACTTGGGCTGGCCGCCGGCCAGCACCTCGGCCCGGCGGGCCATGAGCGTCGAAAGATCGGTGGACATCGTCACTCTCCCTTGAAGTCGGGGGCGCGCTTCTCGGCGAAGGCGGCGAGGGCCTCCAGGCGGTCGGCGGTGGGGATGGTCACGTCGTAGCAGGCGCGCTCCCAGCGCAGCCCGGCCTCGAAGGGCAGGTCCCAGCCCAGATCCACGGCGCGCTTCGCCTGGGTGAGGCTGATGGGCGCGCACTGGGTGACCTCGGCGGCGAGGGCCTGGGCCCCATCCAGGTGGTCGGCCGCCACCCGGTTCACGACCCCCAGCCGCAGCGCCTCGGCGGCGTCGATCCGCTGGCCGGTGAGCACGAGCTCCTTGGCCCGCGCGACGCCGATCAGCCGCGGCAGGCGCTGGGTGCCGCCGGCGCCCGGGATGATCCCCAGGCGGGCCTCGGGCAGCCCCAGCCGCGCCCCCTCATGGGCGACGCGCAGGTCGCAGCACAGGGCCAGCTCGAGGCCGCCCCCAAGGCAGGCGCCATGGATAGCGGCGATCCACACCTTGGGCGAGGCGGCGATGGCGTTGAAGGTGTCGTTGAGCAGGGTCACGAAGGCCCGCACCTCGGGCTCGGCCATCCCCCGCCGCTCCTTGAGATCGGCGCCCGCGCAGAAGGCCTTGTCGCCCGCGCCGCTCAAGATCACCGCGCGCACGGTCTTCTCGGTGGCGACCTCTCGGGCCACCGCCGCCAGCCCCTCAACCACCGCGCGCCCCAGGGCGTTGCGGCGGGCGGGCGCGTTGATCTGCACGTGCCACACCGGGCCGTGGCGTTCGACGATGACGGGGGTCGACTCAGCGGTCATGGGATCATCCTGTGTCTGGAGGGCCGAGAACGGGTGAACGGGTGGGCTCAGGGCGTGCGACCGGCCGACAGGGCCTGCAGCGCCCGGCCGGGGAGCGTGCGGCCCAGGAGCCGCTGGGCCAGCAGGCCGGCGTCCACCAGCCGGTCCAGGTCGACGCCGGTCGACACGCCCATGCGCTCGAACATGTAGACCAGATCTTCCGTGGCGAGGTTGCCGCTCGCCCCGGGGGCGTAGGGGCAGCCGCCGAGCCCCGCCACGCTGGCGTCGAAGGTGCGCACCCCGTGCTCATAGCCGGCGAGGCAGTTGGCCAGGGCGGTGCCCCGGGTGTCGTGCATGTGCAGCGCGAGCTTCTCGATGGGGATGCGGGCGGTCATGGCGTCCAAGATGCGGTGCGTCTGGGCCGGGTCGCCCACGCCGATGGTGTCGCCCAGGCTCACCTCGTAGGCGCCCATGGCCAGCAGCCGCTCGGCCACGTCCACCGCCTCGGCCGGATCCACGGCCCCCTCGTAGGGGCAGCCCCACACCACGCTGACGTACGCCCGCACCCGCAGGCCACGCTCGGCACAGGCGGCGAACACCGGCTCGAACTTGGGATAGGTCTCGTCGCGTGACTTGTTGATATTGCGCTTGTTATGGCTCTCGCTGGCCGACATGAAGACCGCCACCTCGCGCAGCGGCGTGTCGTCGACCCGGCTCAGGCCCTTGAGGTTCGGGCACAGCGCCGTGAAGGCCTCGGCGTAGCGCGGGTGGTGGGCGAGCCCCGCCGCCACGCGATCGGCGTCGGCCAGCGCAGGGATCCACCGTGGGTTCACGAAGCTAGTGATCTCCACCCGCGCGAGCCCGGCGTCGGCCAGGGTCTCGATGAGCGTGATCTTGTCTTCCGTGGGGATGAACGCCTGCTCGTTCTGCAGCCCATCGCGCGGGCCCACCTCGTACACGCGCACGGCGGGAGGCGGCGCTGCGGACGACGCCGCGGCGGACGACACGGGCTGGGTCTTCAGGCTGGGCACGGCCACGCTCCGAGGGGGCGACAGGTCAGGCAAAGGCCCGCAGGACCTCGCGGGCGATGACCAGCCGCTGCACTTCGCTGGTCCCTTCGTAGATGCGGTTGATGCGGGTGTCGCGCAGCCACCGGGCCACCGGCGCGGTCTCGCCCGCGCCCCCGTGGGCTTGCAGGGCCCGCGTGCAGATCCGGCCGGCCGCCTCGCTGCAGTACAGCTTGGTCATGGCGGCCTCGCGGGTGAAGCGCACCTTGGCGTCCTTCATCCGCGCGGCCCGCAGGCACATCAGCCAGGCGGCCTCAAGCTCGGCGGCGCTCTCCGCGATCAGCGCCTCGCGCCCCGCGAGCCCCCCGTCGCGGCCCACGGCCCGCAGGGCCTCGAAGGCGGCGCTGGCGATGCCGCAGGCCTGGGCGCTCACCCCGACCCGGCCGCCGTCGAGGGACGTCATGGCGATCTTGAACCCGATGCCCTCCGGCCCCAGCCGCTGACTCGCCGGCACGCGCACACCCTCCAGCACCAGCTGCGTGGTCGCCGAGCTGCGCAGGCCGAGCTTCTCTTCGGGGCGCGTGGCCGTGAGCCCGCGGCTGTCGGCCGGCACCAGGAACGCCGAGATCCCGCGCGTGCCCGCAGCCGCATCGGTCACGGCCATCACCAGATACAGGCCCGCGTGACCCCCGCTGGTGACCCACGACTTGGTGCCGTTGAGGACGTAGTGGTCCCCCGCC
>JAUHVS010000445.1 GCA_030424955.1 bacterium
CACCGCGCCGCCCACCACCAGGTAGCGCAGCCGCCGCACCTCGACGGGGGACTCCGCGGCCTGCCAGTGCCAGTACAGCTGCCAGTGGCCATAGGCGTACGCCGCCACCGCCGTGAACGCGACGAGCCCGGCCACGAAGGGGCTCATGGCCAGATCCGTCAGCAGGATCACCGCGGTCCCGCCGGCCATCACCTGCAGGACCCGCCGCGCGGGGCCCATGGCCCGGCCGATGAACGCGCCAAAGAAGTTGAGCGACGCCAGGGCCACCGCGACGCCCGACGCGAGCAGCGCGCGGTGCCAGAAGGGGCTGGGGGTGCCGCCGTCGAAGCCCTGGGACACGGCGTGGAAGAAGAACGCCAGGTTGTAGGAGAAGAAGGCGAGGGTCAGCCGCACGAAGGCCCAGCGGTGCTCGACCCGCCGCTCCTGGAACGCCACGTTGATGGCGATGGCGAGCAGCAGGCTCGCGGCGATGATGGCGCTCTGTGCCTGAATGCCCACGGCGTCCTCCTCGCGCGCAGGGTGGCGCAGCCGGCGGGTGGGGTCCAGGGGCGTGCGGGGCCGCCCCCTGCGGTTGCCCCGACAGCGCCGTCGGGGGGCTCGCAAATCAGGGGCAGGTTCGGTAAGAGAGCACCCTCTACTGCAGTGTCGAGGCCCCGATGGCGGAGAGAGACGATCCCGTCGAGCCCACAGCGGGGGTGACCCCACCGGCGGCCGCGGGCGACGATCAGGCCAGCCCCGGGGACGCGGCGGCCGTCGAGCGCGACGGCTCGGCGGACCCCCAGCCCCCGGCGGGGTCCCCGGTGATGCCCACCATCGAGACGGTGGATGAGCCCGCCGACGCCGACCCGCAGCTGCCCCCACTGCCGGATGACGTGTCGCCGGTAGAGACCGTCGACATCGAGGCGGGCGACGACGAGGACGACGGGGCGGCCCACGCAGACGCGCAGGACCTGCCCAGCCTCGTGGGGCAGATCCCCTGGCAGGAGGAGCGCGCCAGCCCGCTCGTGATGGTGTTTGCGGGGGGCAAGGGTGGCACCGGCCGCTCGCTGCTGGTGGCCAACGTCGGCCTGTTCCTGTCGCGGCTGGGGCGGGAGGTGGTGGTCGGCGATCTGGATCCGGCCGGCGCCAACCTGCACACGTACCTGGGGCTCGATCCGCTGCTGCCGAGCCCGGGGCACCTGCTGCGCCCGCCGCCGCCGCCGCGGATCGACCGGATGCCCGGCATGAACCTGCGGCTGTGCCGGCCACAGCCTTCCATCCAGGGGTTGGACGACACCTTGCGCCGGCAGACCCTGGCCATGAGCCTGAGCACCGAGGCGGACGTGGTCCTCCTCGACATGGGCGCGCAGGCCGATCCGCTGACCCTCGACACGTTCTTGGAGGCCGACTGTGGGGTCGTGGTGACCCTGCCCGATCCCGCGGCCTTTGAGCGCACCTACGCCTTCCTGCGGGCGGCGCTCTATCGGCGGCTGCTCCACGGCGACGACGAGCCGGCGGTGGTGGCGCGGGCGCTGCTCACGGCGGACCACGTGGGCCAGCTCGACACGCCCGCTGAGCTGGTGGACGCCCTGAGCGGGGTACACCACAACGCCGCCGAGGCCATCCGGGCGAGGGTGCTGGCCTTCGCGCCGAAGATCCTGGTGAACCGCTGCCGCAACCGGGGGGATCGCGAGCTGGCGGCGGGGATGGTGTCGGCCCTGCGCCGCCGCTGGTCCATCAACGCCGAGCCCCTCGGCGGGGTGGACGCGGACGACACCGCCGTCGAGTCCCTGCGCAAGCGCCGCCCGCTGGCCGTTGAGTACCCGGGCTCGACCCTGGCGCGCGACATCGAGCGCCTCGCGCGCCGGCTGATGGCGCTGGCGGGTGGGCGGGAGGTGCGCGGATGAACCCGCCCAACACCTGGTACGAGGAGCTGGAGATCGACCCGGGGGCGACGGAGGAGGACATCCGCCGGGCCTTCAAGCGCCTGTCGCGGCGCTTCGATCCGGCAGGGATCGTGCTCTACGGCCTGTATCGCACGCCCGAGGCCCTGCGCCTGCTCGGGCGGCTCAAAGAGGCCTACACGATCCTGATGGACCCGGAGCAGCGGCGACAGTACGACCGCGCGCTCTTCCCCACGGGGCACCCCAGCCTGCGTCGGGCGGACGAGCGCGTGGCCGGGCGGGCCCCGACGCCGCCGCAGGCGCCCCCCCTGGACCCGCTGGAGGCGCTGGGCCTGCCTGATGATGTGCGGCTGAGCGGCGCGGTCATCGGCCAGGTGCGGGTCGTGTGCGGCATCTCGCTCGAGGACATCGCCGAGCGCACGAAGATCAGCATGTTCACGCTGCGCTGCGTCGAGGCCGAGGACTACGGCGACCTGCCGGCCGCCGTGTACCTGCGGGGCTTCCTGAAGCAGGTCGCGCGGATGCTGCGCCTGGATCCCGATCGGCTCACCCGGGATTACATGGAGGGCTATCAGGCCTGGCAGGCGGAGTGTGCGCGGCGCAAGCCCTGGTAGCAGGGCGTGGCGGGCCCTTGGGGCCCCGCGGAAGCGTTGACCATCGCCACGGGCCGGTCTACGCTCCGGGCACATCCTTTGGGAGGACGGCGGCATGCAGATGATCGACAAGCCCGACGCGGCCCTCCGGCTCGCCCGGACCATCGCCTCGGACATCCTGCTCTACAACAAGGACCGGATCGCCGAGGGCCTGAAGAAGGACGCGCTGTTCGAGGCCATCGACGCCGACCTGCAAGAGGGCTATGAGCTGTTCGAGAGCCGCGTCTCGCCTGAGATCCGCGAGCAGTACAACTTCGTGGATCGGGCCCTGATCGACGTGCTCATCAAGGCCAGCGCCCACCTCCCGACATCGATCTGGTAGTCCCATCGACCCCACGCGCCTGACCGTCCCGGCCGACGCGGCCGGCCAACGGCTCGACCGCTTCCTGTCCGAGCACTTCACCGACACCAGCCGCACCCGGCTCGCCCGATCCGTGCGCGACGGCCACGTGCAGGTCAACGGCACGCCCGCCCGGCCGTCGCTCGCGCTGAGCGCGGGGGACGTGGTGGACCTCCGCCTCCCAGCGCCCCCGCCGAGCGATCTGGTCCCGCAGCCGGCAGACTTCACGGTCGTCTACGAGGACGCCCACCTGGCGGTGGTCGAGAAGCCGGCGGGCCTGGTGGTGCACCCGGGCGCCGGACACCCGGACCACACCTTGGTCAATGGGCTGCTGCACCGCCTGGGGGCGCTGTCCCCGGTGGGCCTGCCCGCGCGACCGGGCATCGTACACCGCATCGACGCCGGGACCTCGGGGCTGCTGGTGGTGGCGCGCACCGAGGCCGCGCACCACGGCCTCGCGGCGCAGTTCGCGGCCCACAGCGTGGATCGCCTGTACCACGCGGTGGTGTGGGATCGCGGGCTCCCCGACGCCGGCACCTGGCGCACCCGCTACGGGCGGCACGTGAACGATCGGCGCCGGTTCACGGGCCTGGGCGTGCACGACAAGCGCGCGGTCACCCACTGGGAGGTCCTGGAGCGGCTGCCGCCCTGCGCGGTGGTGGCCTTCCGCCTCGAGACCGGGCGGACCCACCAGATCCGCGTGCACGCCAGCGAGGCGGGCTTCGCGCTGGTGGGTGATCCGGTGTACGGCGAGCGGCGACGCATCGAGCAGCCGCCCGCGCTGCGCCAGCGCGGCTTCGAGCTGGGGCTCACCCGGCAGGCGCTCCACGCCACGAGGCTGGGCTTCGAGCACCCGATCACTGGGGCGTGGCTGGCCTTTGATGCGGCCTGGCCCGACGATCTGGCGGTGGCCGTGTCGGCGTTGAGGCACGCGTGCGGCGTCTCGTCCGCGTCGTAGGGGCGGCGCTCGCCCTGGCCGCTGCGCCTGCGGGGTGGGGCTGCGCCCGCGCCCAGCGGCCGCCTGCGGCGCCGACGGCGCCGGCCGCAGGGGCCGTCGATCCCCTGGCCGCGGCCGAGGCCCGCTGGACGCAGCGCATGGCGGGTGAGCCCGGGCTGCGGTCGGCCCTTCAGCTCAAGCGAGGTGAGGTCCGGCTGGCCCGGGGGGACCGCGCGGGCGCCCGCGGGGACGGCGAGGCCGTCTACGCCCTGCAGCCGCCCTGGGCCGATGAGGCGGCCTGGCTGGTCGCCCGGGCCAGCGTCCCGTGCAAAGACCAACTCGAGTGGGCCGACCGGGCGCCCGCCCGAGCCGACGTGATCCCGTGGGTCCCGCGCGCCGCGCTGCAGGCTCGGGCGCACACCGCGTGCGGCGATCCGTCGGCCGCGCAGGCGCTGTGGCGATCGATCGCCCTCAAGGCGCCCTGGACGGCCGAGGCGGGCGAGGCGACCGCAGCGCTGGGACCCGCGGGGGCTTTGTCCGCCGAGGATCGCCTCGCGCAGGCGCTGGCGTGGGAGGGCTACCGGGACTACCCGCAGGCGCTGACGGTGCTCGCGGGCCTCGCGGCGGGCCCGCTGGGCGCGAGGGCGCGCTTCGAGGCGGCGCGCATCCGCCTGGATCGGGAGCGGACGGGCTTCCTCGAGACGGCCGAGGCCTTCGAGGCGCTGGCCGCCGAGGGGGGCCCACAGGCGACCGATGCGGCCTACTGGGCCGCGAAGGCGCGGGGCCGCGCGGGCGCGCACGCCCAGGCAGCACAGGCCTACCGGCGCTTCGCCGCCGATCACCCGGCCCACGCGCGGGCAGGGGACGCCCTCTTCTTCGCGGCGTTTCTGGCCTACGAGCGGGGGGCGTTCCGCGAGGCGGCGGCGGCCTTCGCCGAGCGCAGCGCCATGGGCCGCATGGCGGGCAGCGCCGCGTGGTACCACGCGTGGTCGCTGTACCTGGCGGGTGATCCGGCGGCGCCGGCGGCCCTGCTGCGGTTGGCGGCCCCAGAGGGGGATCGGGCGGGGCGGCGCGCTGCGTACTGGGCCTCCCGTGCCCTCGAAGCGGGGTCGCCCGGGCAGGCGGCTGCCCTGGCCGTCCGGCTGGTCGCGCACGATCCGCTGGGCTGGTACAGCCTGCTGGTGCAGCGGCGGGCGCCGGGCATCTTCGCCGACCTGCCGGCGCTGCCCGCTCGGCCGGCGCACACGCAGGCAGCCACCGCGACGGGTGCGGAGCCGGCCGTGGGGCAGGCGCTCGCGTTGCACGCCGCGGGGCTGCCGCGGCTGGCGCGCCGGGCCCTCGCCGCCGTGGCGCCCGGCCTGGTGGCGGCGGGCGCGCACCCGGCGCTCCGCGAGGCCGCGCTGAGCGTAGATGCCCCGGCGCTCGCCCTGCTCAACGCCGTCGTCCACGGTCGGTCGAGCTTGAAGGCGTGGCCCGCGGCCGACGATCAAGCGGGCGCAGCGGTCTGGCGTGCCGCGTGGCCCCGTGGCTTCGCCCGCTGGGTTGATCCGGCCGCCGCGCGGCATGGGGTGCCGCCCGCGTGGGTCTACGCCTTCATCCGCAAGGAGAGCGCCTTCCGCCCCGAGGTCGTCAGCCCCGCGCACGCGATGGGCCTCATGCAGATCCTCGACCGCACGGCCGCCGGTGTGGCCGCAGCGGGCGGCCCGGGCCGGGGCGATCTGTTCTCGCCCGCC
>JAUHVS010000446.1 GCA_030424955.1 bacterium
TCGAGCAGCAGCGTCACCGGCCCATCGTTCAGCAGCGACACCTTCATGTGGGTGCGAAACCGCCCGGTCTCGCAGCGCAGGCCCAGGGCCCGCGTCTCCGCCACAAACCGATCGAAGAGCGGCTCTGCCAGGGCCGGCGGCGCAGCGGCCACGAAGGCCGGGCGCCGGCCCTTGCGACAGTCACCCAGCAGGGTGAACTGGCTCACCGCCAGCACGGCCCCGCCGACGGCCGCCAGGTCGAGGTTCATCTTGCCCGCGTCATCCTCGAAGACCCGCAGCCCGGCCACCTTCCGCGCGAGCTGCACGGCGTCCGCATCGGTGTCGCCCACCTCGGCGCCCACCAGCACCAGGAAGCCCGCCTCGATGGCCCCGGTCACCTCGCCCTCAACCGTCACGGATGCCTCCGACACCCGCTGCACAACCGCCCGCATTCGCACCTCCGTGTCGGTTTTAAACCGGGACCGCCTGTGATACAGCAACGGGGGCCAGTGCGGTAGCAGCGCACATAGCCTGTCGACGAGGGATGCATGGGCGACCAGAACCGCAAGACGCTGCGCAGCTTCTATTGCAGGGACTACCTGTGGGAGCTCTACGAGGTCATGACGCAGGATCTCGGCTGCTCCATGGACTACCTCGTCAATGAAGCGATGCGACACTATGCGCGCAGCCGCAACTACAGCCTCGCTGCCTCGGCCCAGCCGGCGGAGCCGCCCAAGGCCGCTGGGTATGCGCAGCCGCCTGCCCCGCCCGGGTTCCCGCCCGCGACCCCGGCTGAGCCCGCTCGGCGGCCGCCACCCCTACCCGGTCAGGCCCCCGCAGCCGCCGCTGCGCCGCCGCCCGTCGCGGCCTCAGCCGCCCCTCAGCAGCCCCTGTTCTTGCTGTTCAACGGCCAGCGCTACCGCATCGACAAGGACAAGTTCGTCATCGGTCGCGGGAGCCAGATGACTGATCTCACCATCCGCGATGGGAACATCTCACGGAAGCACTGCACCGTGATCCACCGCGGCGGGGTCTACTACATCAAGGATCTGGGCAGCACGAACGGCATCGAGTTCAACGGCAAGCGCATCGAGCACAAGCGGGTCGACGAAGGCGACACCTTCTACCTGTGTGACTACGAGCTGCGCTTCACCTACCGCTAGCTGCAGCGGCCGGGCACTCGCCCTGGCCCGCACAGCCCTGGGCCGCGCCGCCCTCGCCCGCACCGCCCTCGCCCGCACCGCCGCTGCCACGCCCCTGCGAACCCTGCCTTGGCGGCCGATGTCGGCACGCGGCGCGCCGGACGTGCGCCGGGCTCAGCCGTCCTCGAAGAGGCGCCCATCGTCGACGTCGTCGAAGCGCGGCCGCACCAGGCGGCGGGTGGTCTCCACCTTGGCCGCCGGCGGCGTCCGCGCGACCCGGAAGCCGTGGGCCAGATCGGGGACGTCCTGCGGGATGGCGAGGCGGTGCGTCACCCGGCACCCCACGTCGCTGGTGGTGTTGAACGCGCCGCCCTTGACCACCACCAGGTGGGCGGCGGTCCCGAAGGCAGTGTCACAGTACTCCCGCACGAGCCCTGCCATGTCCATGCAGCCATAGGGCGACTGATCGGTCGTGAAGCGGCCGACCCGGCCCGGCGCCGGCCGACCCTCCAGCGACTCGGCCATCCGGCAGAAGCTCGCGTCGAACCGGTTGCCCCACGGATACAGCCGGCCGTCGGTGCCCCGGGCCGCCTTCTCCCACTCGGCCTCGGTCGGCAGCCGCACCGCTGTGCCGCTGCGCCGCGTGTACCAGGTGCAGTAGTCCCGGGCGTCGTTGAAGCTGATCCCGAGCACCGGCCAGTGGGCGTGCCAGCGCAGGCCCTCGCTGTCGCGCTCGGGCAAGGCGAACCGGCCCTGAGCGTCGCGCTGCCACAGGAAGCCCCGGGTGGCCTTCAGGCGGGGGACGCGGGCCTGCGCCGCGTCCGGGTGCTGACGATCGATGTCGCGGATGAAGGCCAGGTACTCCCCACAGGTCACCGGGTAGCGGGCCACGAACACGTCATCCACGTGGATGGCCCGGCGGTGCCGCGCTGACGCGCAGGCGTCATCGCCGCCCATGATGAAGGGGCCCCCGGGCACGTACAGGAAGTGTGGCCCGATCTCGTCTTCGCGGAAGAAGCGGCAGACCACGTCTGTGACCTCGCCGCGCTCCACCTGGGCCGGGTACACGACGTCGCGGTAGCCCGCGTGGCTCAGCTTGAGCTGCCACGCGCCATGCTGCAGGGCCACGTTGTTCACCGGCGTGTGCCCGAGGGTCTCATCGATGAGCGCCGTCAGCTGCAGATCGACCTCGAGGTACCGGCTCGCCTGCACCACCGCGCCCGCGGGCTGAGAGCGCACGATGACGCGACCCTCACCCCGCAAGAGGTCGTCAAACAGGCCCCGGTTATAGGCCTCGACCAGCCCACGGTAGTAGATGAGCTCGCCCTCGTCCCCCGCCGCCTCCGCGTCGCGCAGCTTGAACCAGTACAGGCGCGCCAGCTCGTTGCTCGCGTCGTCGTTGCTGGGGTTGAAGCCGATGGCGGCCATCAGCGATTGGGCGGCGTCGCTGAAGCGCTGGTGCATGAGGCTCTCGTACTCCGCGAGCTCGGCCTGGCGGCTCCAGAGCTCGCGTTTGCGCTCGGGACCCGCCCACCCCTCCACCTGCCACTCCAGGTCCATGAGGGCCTCACGCAGCGCGCTGGTCTTGCCGCGGGCCCGCCGGTACTGCTCGACGAGGCCGATCCCCTCCTCCAGCTTGACCTCGGACAGCGCGTTGCGCCGGTCCAGGTCCTCGACCCCCGCCAGATACCCCTGCACGGCCTCGATGATGGCCCGCACGTCGGGCAGGCGCTCGCTCGGGTCCTTGTTGAGGCAGGTCAGGCACAGCGACTCGAGCACCGGCGGGATGTTGTTCTGCGGGGCCCGCCGGCGGGGCGCCACCGGCGCCTGCGTGAGCACCTGGGCCAGGATCTGGCGGAAGTGCTTGCCACGGAACGGGGGCCGCCAGGTCAGGATCTCGTAGAGCAGCGCGCCGAGCGAGTAGACGTCGGAGCGCGCGTCCACCTCGTTGACCTTGCCCGCCGCCTGCTCCGGCGACATGTAGGCCGGGGTGCCCGTCACCACGCCGACCATGGTGGCGTCCTCGTTCTGCGTGCGCAGCGTGGCGACCTGCTCACCCGGATCCCCGACGTCGTCCGCCCGCCCGAGCACCTTGGCGACGCCCCAGTCCAGCACCAGCACCTCGCCGAAGTCGCCGATCATCACGTTGCTGGACTTGATGTCGCGGTGCAGGATCCCACGGCTGTGGGCGAAGCGGATGGCCTGGCACACCTGCTGGAAGATGCCCAGCAGCCCCACCAGGTTGAACTCGGCCACCGTCTGCGGATCGCCCCGGCGAAGCCCTCGGATGATGTCGCGCAGGGTGCGCCCCTGCACGAGCTTCATCGTGAAGAAGATCTCGCCGCCGCTGAAGTACCCGAAGTCATGCACCGGGATGATGTTCGGGTGCTCGAGCTGCGCTGTGATCTGCGCCTCTTCCACGAACTTCTGCCGCACGTACTCGCTGACCGTGTGGCCATCGATGAGGGTCTTCATCACCAGCTGCCGCATCAGCTGCCGGTCGCGCACCAGCACGATGTTGCCGACGCCGCCCCGCGCCAGCTCCCGGCCGACCTCGTACTTCTCGGGCGCCCGAGACTCGGCGCCCGCCGGGTGGCGCGCGCGCAGCAGATCGGCGTGGCGCAGCAGATCCCCGTCGGTCAGCTGCAGATCGGCCTGCGCGTCGCTCACGCGCCAGGCGCCCGCGGCCCCATCCTCGGTGCTGGCAGCGGCCTCCGCAGACATCTCGACGCTGTGGCCCGCCTCCACGCTCGCGCCGGGCGGGGGGGGCGGGGGCGCGGCGATGATCCCGCGGGCCTGCAACACCTGCGCGACGGCCTCGCGCTGGCCGCGGGCCAGGACCGCCTCGGCCAACGCCACGAACGCGTCATCCAGCGCGCCTTGAGACGCCGCCTGGCGGATGGTGTCCATCAGATTCATCGAGCCATCCCCCCTGCGCGCAGCCGCCCGACTCTAGCCCGTCCCCGGCCCGCGACACCAGCAAGCCGAGCGCCCCTGGGGGCGCCGCCACCCGGCGCGCACGCGGGGCGTGCGTTGATCCCCGAGTGTCCCCGTGGTACAAGCGCGCGCTTGCGCGCGGGGCTCCGTCCCGCGGTCATCCCCGACGCCGGGACCCGTCCGGCGGGCCCGCCCCAACCGAGCGACGGCATGTACACGATCTATCTCGCCCTCCTCGTCGCGGTGGTTGTCACCGTGGTCCCGACCCTGGTCGGCGTCTCGTTCAGCTGGACCACCATCCCGGGCATCCTGCTGGGCGTCCTCACCTACGTGTGGGTCAACCGCCGCATCGGCAAGCGGGTGGAGGCGGTCACCCAGGCGGCGGACGCCGAGATCGGCGCCCTGCAGCAGATCACCGCGCGCCCGGCGACCACGCCGGCGCAGCAGAAGCAGATGCAGCAGGCGGCCTCGCAGCGCATCGAGGCGGCGGTGGGCCACCTCAAGACCGGCTTCCTGTTCCAGAAGTGGCAGCTTGGCGTTCAGACCATGCTGAACGCCCGCATCGGCATGCTCCTGTTCACCCGCTGGGCCATGCTCGAGGCCGGCAGCCCCAGCGACGCCATCCCGTACCTCGAGAAGTCCCGCGTCAAGGGCGTGACCGCCAAGCTCATGTCGGCCATGTGGCCGGCCTGGGCCATGCTGGCGGTGTGCTACTACAAGGGCGAGAAGTCCGTCGAGCAGGCCACCGCGGTGCTCGAGGGCGCGGTGAAGGTGTCGGCGAAGGAGGGGCTGCTCTGGTCGCTCTACGGCTGGATCCTGATGCAGGAGGGCCAGACGGACGCCGCCATCGACGTGATGGCCCGCGGCAAGGCCGCCCAGCCCGATGACGCCCGGCTCGGCGAGAACCTGTCGCTGCTCCAGAACGGCAAGAAGATGCAGATGCGGGCCTACGGCGAGCAGTGGTACCAGTTCGGGCTGGAGCGCCCGCGCGCCGCCATGCAGCAGGCCCGCCACGCCCAGCCGAAGATGTCCCACCCCCGCGCCCGCGGGAATCGCCGACGGTGATCGCGTGACCGCGCCGGCGGTGCTCGGCCGCTACACCTTGCTCCGCCGGCTCGCCTCGGGGGGCATGGGCGAGGTGTTCCTGGGCCAGGCACAGGGCGCCGCCAACTTCACCCGCAAGGTCGCCATCAAGCGCATCCTCCCGCACCTCGCGGGCGATGAGAGCTTCGTGCGCAAGTTCATCGACGAAGCCCACCTGATGGTGCAGCTGCACCACGGCAACATCGTGCCGGTGCAAGAGCTGGTGGAGCACGAGGGCGAGCTCTACCTCGTCATGGAGTACCTGCCGGGCCGCGACCTCAAGACCGTCATCCGGCGCCTGCGGGTCAACGGCGAGCGCATGCCTGCCGACATGGCGCTGTGGCTCATCGCCGAGGTGCTGGGCGGCCTCGACTACGCCCACCGCAAGGTGGGCCCCGACGGC
>JAUHVS010000447.1 GCA_030424955.1 bacterium
GGGCGCGGCGGAGGGCGATCGCCACACGGCGGCGGTGCTGTGGCCGGTGGCGGCGGCCCACGGGGCCCAGGCCCTGGGCCTGCCCGGCGGCGTGCTGGCGGTGGGGCAGCCGGCCGACTTCGTCACCGTCGCCCTCGACGAGCCGACCCTGGCGGGGGCCTCGCCGGCGACCCTGCTGGCCGATCTGGTGTTCAGCGCCGACGCCCGGGCCGTGCGCCGCGTGGTGGTGGGCGGCCGCGAGGTGGTGCGCGACGGCCGCCACCCGCAGCGGGCCGCCATCGTGCAGGCCTACCGCGCGCTGCGGGCCCGGCTGGACCTCGCCGGCTGATCCCGCCCCCGCTCACCGGCTGATTTCCCCTGCGCGCGCAGGGCTTGCCCCGAGCCCGCCGGTCCCCGATGGTGTCGCCGTCACAGCAGGCAATGGGGACGCCATGAACGCGCTGGATTTCACGGGGAAGCGGGTGCTGGTCACCGGCGGATCGGGCGACATCGGCCGGGCGCTCTGCGCGGCCTTCGCCGCCCGCGGCGCGCGGGTCGCCTTCACCTGGTTCAGCAACCATGACGGCTGCGCCGCCACCGAGGCCGCCATCGCCGAGGTGGGCGGGCCGGCCCCGCTGGCCATCCGCGCCAACCTGCGCTCGAAGGGCGCGGCCGGTGAGATCGCCGCCGAGGTGCTCGAGGCCTTCGGCGGCCTGGACGTGCTGTTCAGCAACGCCGCGAGCGGCGTGCTGCGCCCGGCGCTGGAGCTGACCGCGAAGCACTGGGCCTGGACGATGGACATCAACGCCAAGGCCTTCTTGGAGCTGACCACCGCGCTGGCGCCGTCCATGCCCGAGGGCGGCCGCATCATGGCGCTGTCGAGCGCCGGCGCCACCCGCGCCATCGAGAACTACGCCATGGTGGGCGCCAGCAAGGCCGCGCTGGAGGCGCTGGTGCGCCACTTCGCGCAGGCCCTGGGGCCGCGGGGTATCACCGTCAACGCCCTGTGCCCCGGCGTGGTGGACACCGGCGCGCTGCAGCACTTCCCCAACCGCGAGCAGCTGCTCGAGGTGGCGGCCTACCGCACGCCCAACGGGCGCATCGCGACCCCCGCCGACGTGGCCGACGTGGCGGTGCTGCTGGCGAGCCCGCTGGCCAGGATGATCCAGGGCCAGACCATCGCCGTCGACGGCGGCTACTCCATCCTGGCCTGACCCGCGCGCGCGCCCTGCTATGCTCGGCCCTCACCCAAGGAGGTCGAGATGGCAGTGATGACGCGCCCCCGCGGGTGGGCCCTGGCCCTCGGCCTGGGGGCGCTGACCGCAGGCCCCGGGCAGCCCGCCGCCCACGGCATCAACGGGCACGTGCACGTGACGGGCTGGGCCATCGAGGCGCAGCCGGCGGGCTCGGTGCTGGCGGCGTTCTTCGCCGATCCCGCGCTGAAGGACGTAGCGCTGATCGCGGCGTCCTTCCCCGACTCGGGCTACGCGGTGGACCACCCCTACGGCGAGGCCGCCCACTGGGAGCCCTTCATCGAGGCCTACATCGCCAGCGTGCAGGCGCGGCATGGGCCCGACTTCGACACCCCCGAGGCCCGGCGCGAGGTGGCGTTCTTGATGGGCGCCGGCTGCCACGGCCTGCAGGACGAGCTGTTCGACTCGGTGTTCCTCTACCAGGTGCGCGAGCAGGACGGCCGCGGTCAGGACGAGGCCGATCCCGGCACCGACGCCTTCCTGTTCACCGATGGCTACCTGCGCTTCCGCCCCGATCTGTGGGTGCCCGCCGACGCCCTGGTGCCGGTGTTCGACGCGCTGGGCATCGAGGTCACCGCCAGCGTGCTGCGCACGGCGCTCAGCCGCACCCGCGCGCTGGTGATCAACGGCTTCGCGGCCCTCGCGCCCGGCCTGGACGCCGAGTACCGGCCGCAGCTGCCGTGGACCGCCGCGCACTACGTCGATCCCACGGTGCCGGGCAGCCTGGCGGCCGAGATCCCGGCGACGGCGGCCTACCAGCGGGCGCTGTGGGCGCGGCTGCACGGCGAGTTCCCCGTGGCCGCGCTGGTAGTGGACGGCTGGCCCGGGGCGCGCCGGCTGCGCACCACGTCGGCGGGCACCGTGGACGGCTGGATCACGCTGGTCTTTGGCGCGGGCGTGTTCAAGTCGGCGCTGAACGACCAGACGGTGCAGCTGCTCGGGCCCGACGGTGAGCCGGTGCCCGCGACGGTGCACGGCACCCGCTGGGGGGGCTCGCCCGACTCGAGCTCGCGGCTGGTGACCCTGCGGCCCACGGCAGATCTGGCCCCCGACACGGTGTACACGGTGCGGCTGAACCCGGGCCTGGAGCTCATCGACGGCAGCCGCCTGGAGGTCGAGTGGACCACCGAGGTGCGCACGCCCTGTGCCGATCCCGAGGCGCCGGGCTGTGCGGATCCCGCGCCGCCGGCCTTCCCGCCGCCCGCGCCCGAGCGGCCGATGCCCGACGCGGGCGTGCCCGACGCGGGGCCGCCCGACGCGGGGCCGCCCGACGCGGGCCTGCCCGACGCGGATCTGCCCGATGTTGGGGCGCCCGACGCTGGGTCGGGGGAGGACGCCGGGGCGCTGGTGGATCGCGGCGCCGATCCCGATCAGGGCCAAGCGGCGCGCGGTGGCGCCGATGACGGCGGCTGTCAGGTGGGCGCGGCGCGCCGGGGGGCGGCGGGGCTGTGGTGGCTGGCGCTCGTGGGCGCCGGGCTCACCGGCCGACGGCGTCGGCGAGGCCGCGGAGCACGAGGCCCGCGGGGCTGAGCAGGCTGTCCCACACGCTCAGCCGCGCGGCGACGCCGGCCCAGTACAGCGGATCGGTGCGCAGGTTGCCCTGCTGGAAGTCGATCCACGGCTGGCCGCCGGGGCCCGCCACGGCGGCGTAGAGCCGGGTCGAGCGCTGGCAGCCCTGCAGGTAGAACAGGCCGGTGTTGCGGGCCAGGGTCACCTCGTCCACCCGGCGGGCCCGGGCCAGGGCGAAGGTGGCGTGCAGCCAGGCGGCGTCGGCGTCGGCGAGCTCCAGGCAGCCCAGGCCGGCGGTCTGCGACACGCCCACGCGGTCGAAGGTCATGGGGAACGCCGGCCGCCACGCGCCGGTGAGGTACACGCCGTCCGGGCGCCCCGGCGCGCTGGTGTCGCCGCCGGTGCGCAGGGCCTCCAGGAACAGGTCGAGCGCCACCAGCCGCACGCCGTACAGATCGTCGAAGCGCCCGAGCTGCGCGCCCACCCGCTGCACGTCGCTGGCCAGGGTGGCGTCGAGCCAGTCGCTGTCGCCGGCGTCGGTGAAGCTCAGGCTGGCGGCGCACCCGGCGCCCACGGTGGCCGCGCGGGCGCACAGGGCGTCGAGCAGGCTGGTCCAGGCCTCGGGCCCCGGGGCGCCGTCCGTCAGGGCGCGGTCGAGGGTGTCGGGGGGCGGCGCCCGCAGCTCGCCGATGGCCACCTCCAGCTCGGCGGCGAGGGCCAGGGCCTTGTCGACGGTGTCGAGGCTGGCGGCGCGCCAGGCGGCGAGATCGAGCAGCGCGCCGTCGGGCGAGGGCGCGGCGGTGAGGCGCAGGTGGACCGCCAACCCCTGGGCCTGGGCCGCCTGCAGGGCCGCGCCGAGGGCGTCGCGCTGGGCCGACGCGCCGGGGGCGAAGGCGGTGGGCCCGATCTCGATCACCACGACGCTCGCGCCCACGTCGGCGAGGGCGTCGGCGTAGCCCGCCAGGGCCTCGGGCGGGAAGTGCGGCAGCAGGGCGGGCGCGCTCAGGGTCAGCTCGCCGCCGATGGCCAGGGTGCGGCCGGGCTCGGCGTCGGCGAAGGTGTCGGCCAGCCACTGGGCGCGGGCCAGCGTGTTGTCGAGGAAGTGCGCGCGATCCGCCGTGAGCTCGGGCAGATCCACCAGCCAGGGCAGGGCGTCCAGGCCCACGTCGGTGGCGGGCAGGGCGGGGTAGCCGGCGGGCTCGGGCGTGAGGCCCAGATCGGGGGCCTCGATGGGCACGAAGGGCGCGGCGTCCGGCGCGGGCGGCAGCGCGTCCTCGCTGGGCGCGGGGCCCTGGTCGAGGGTGCCCTGGCGGGACGGGTCGAGCTGGGGGTCGGCGTCGGCGCAGCCCACGGCCAGCAGGGGCGCGAGGCCCAGGGCGAGCAGGCAGGCGGGGCGGACAAACCAAGGGGTCATAGGCGCGGCTCCGGTCGGTCGCGCCATGGTACGGCATCCTCGGCCGGGGGGTGATATTCGCCGGGTCGCGGGGTACCGTCGGCGCAGCCAGGCCAGGGGAGGCGCGAGACACATGGGCACACGCAGCAGGGGGATGGCGGTGTGGGGGGCGGCGCTGTGGCTGAGCGGGTGCGGCGCGGCCATCGAGCGGCCCGCCTGCCGCGCGGCCTACGACGCGTGCATCAACGGGTGCGCGGCGCAGTGCGACACCCGCGAGCAGATCGAGGCCGAGAGCCCCGACGTCGTCAACACCTGGGGCTCGGGCTGCGGGCGCTGCGAGAGCACCTGCCGCGACCAGGGCGAGGCCTGCGAGGATCGGGCGCGGCGCGCTGTGGCGCCATGAGCGGGCCGCCGGCCTGGGCGGTGTGGGCCGAGGTGCTGCGGGAGCTACCCGACGTGGCGGGGGGGCTGGGGCCCCGGCTGCCGGCCATCGCGCGGCAGTGGTGGTCGGGCCCGGCCGGGCGGGTGCAGGGGCTGGCGCGGCGGCGCCCGAACGCCCTGGCGCTGGCGGGCCCCGACGGCCGCTGGACCTGGCGCGCGCTGTGGGCGCAGATCGACGCCACCGCGCGGTTCTGGCGGGCCCAGGGCGTCGGCGCGGGCGACACCGTGGCGCTGCTGCTCGGCAACCGCGCTGAGGCGATCATCCTGCCGCTGGCGCTGTCGCGGCTCGGGGCCAGCGCCGCGCTGGTGCACCCCACGCTCACGGGCGCCGCGCTGACCCACGCCCTGCGCACCGCGCGGGCGAAGGCGCTGGTGGTCGACGGGCCCCGCGCGGGCGCGCTGGCGGGCCTCGACGCGCCGCTCGCCCGCCTGGCGCCGGCCGGCGCGTGGTGTGCGGGCCCCGGCGACGCTGACCTGCCGGACCTGGCCGAGGCCGTGGCGCGGGCCCCCGCCGGGCGGCTGCCTCGCCGCCGCGCCCGGCCCGATGACGTGCTGCTGTACCTGTTCACCAGCGGCACCACGGGGCTGCCCAAGGCCGCGCCCATCACCCTGCGCCGCTTCCTGCTGCCGGGCCTGGCGTTCCAGGGCTTCGCCCTGGGCGCGCGCCCCCACGACGTGCTGTTCACGCCGCTGCCCCTGTGCCACGCCTCGGCCTGGATCGTGGGCTACGCCACCGCCCTGGTGGCCGGCGCGGGCTTCGCCTGGGCGGAGCGCTTCAGCGCGAGTCGCTACTGGGCCGACGCCGAGGCCGTGGGGGCGACCATCGGCCTGTATGTGGGCGAGCTGTGCCGCTACCTGGTGGACCAGCCGCCGCGGCCCGACGACGGCGCCCACGGGGTGCACACCTTCGTGGGCAACGGCCTGCGCGGCGACGTGTGGCCGCGGTTCCAGGCGCGC
>JAUHVS010000448.1 GCA_030424955.1 bacterium
ACGTAGGGCGTGGTGTTGTAGCGGGACAGGTCGGGCACCACCCGGGCGAAGCCGTGGATGAGGCCCTCGAGCTGGGTCAGCGCCGGGTCGGGCAGCTCGTCGGCCTTGTTCAGCGTCAGGGTGGCCAGCCGGTCGGCGAAGCGACCCACGATGAACACCCCGAAGGTCAGCGCGCCCGACAGGAACGGGGTGCTGAAGCTCGAGAACACCAGGGCCACGGCGATGACCACCAGCACCTCGACGTACACGAGGAACAGGGCCTGCAGCATCTCGGTGGCGAGGGCGTAGACGGTGAACGCGGTCAGCGCCGTGGCGGCGGCCAGGGCCAGCGCCCGGCGCAGCCGGTCGATCTGCACGGGCATGTCGCCCCGGGCCGCGGGATCGAGCTGGCGCGCGCCCGCGGCCTGCAGGCCAAAGTCGAGCAGCCCCCAGCCCGCGAGCAGGCCCAGCAGCACGAACACCGGCGCGAGGGTGCCGTTCACGCTGGCGAAGAGCGCGGCCAGCACGGCGCCCATCAGGGCGACCTGCACGGCGATGGTCATCGACAGGCCCACGTACTTGCCCAGGATGAAGTGCGCCCGCGCGATGGGCTTGGGCATGACGGTGTAGACCGTCTTCCGCTCGATCTCTTTGTAGACCAGGTTCACGCCCACGAAGATCGCGATGAGCACCGAGAAGGTCGACGTGAGGAACAGCCCCACGTCCTTCATCAGCCGCACCTCTTCGTGCAGCGACGCCGAGCTGACCGCCAGGGTCAGCAGCAGCATGCCGATGGCGAACAGGGCGAGCGCGAAGAACACGCGGTTGCGCACGGCCTCGCGGAAGGTGTTGAGCGCGATGGCGCGGATCTCGTTCACGCCGCCGCCTCCCGCGCGGTCTCGACGAAGATCTCTTCGAGGGAGCGCCGGTGGGGGGTCACGCTGACCAGCCGGCCGCCCTCGACCCGCAGGGCCTCGAGGAAGCCCGCGACGGCGGCGTCGTCGGCCAGCATGAAGCTCAGCCGGTCGGCGCCGGCCACCTGCACCGCCAGGGCGAGGGCCCCGAGGCGGGCCTTGGCGGCGTCATCGACGGGCCCGGTGATGACCTCGACGTTGCGGGTGGGGCTGTCGAGCAGCTCGCTCAGGGGCCCCTCGGCGCGCACCTTGCCGCTGGTCATGATGGCGACGCGATCGCAGATCAGCTCGACGTCCTGCAGGATGTGGCTGGAGAAGAACACGGTCTTTCCGGCCTGCCGCAGCTCGTAGATGATGTCGCGCACGTCCTTGCGGCCCATGGGATCGAGGCCGCTCATGGGCTCGTCGAGCACCACCAGATCCGGGTCGTTGATGAGCGCCTGGGCCACGCCGATGCGCTGCACCATGCCCTTCGAGAACTTGCGGATGGGCCGGTTGACGGCGTGGCGCAGGCCCACGCGGTCCACCAGGGCCTCGGCCCGCTGCCGGCGCTCGCGGGCGGTCATGCGGAACAGGCTGCCGTAGAAGTCCAGGAACTCCAGGGGCTTGAGGTACTCGTAGAAGTAGGGGGTCTCGGGCAGGAAGCCCAGCCGCGCCCGGGCCGCGCGGGCGCCGAGCGGGTGGCCCAGCAGCGTGCCGCCGCCCGAGGTGGGGTGCACCAGGCCCATCAGCATCTTGATGGTGGTGGTCTTGCCAGCCCCGTTGGGGCCCAGGAAGCCATAGACCTGACCGGGCTCGACCCGCAGGTCGATGCCGCGCACGGCCTCGACGCGCTGGGAGATGCCCTTGAGGTTCCAGCCGCGGGTGAGCCGGCGGACGCCGGGCACCGCGCCCAAGAAGCCGACCTCGAAGGTCTTGACCAGATTCGTGACGCTGAGGGCGGGCTCGCTCATCGCTCCTACCGTTCGGACCAGCGGGGCAGTTTTGACAGAGGCGGCACGGGGCCGCAAGGCGGCTCTGGCGCGCTCACGGCGGCAGCCGCTGGCGCAGCGCCAGGATGAACGGGTCGGGCCCGGCGAGGGCCTGGGCGCGATCCAGGTGCCACCGCGCGAGGTCGGCCTCGGCGGCCGGGCGGAAGGTGAGGATGTGCCGGGCGTGCTCGGCGTGGTGCAGCGCCACCGTGCGGGCCGTGTCGTCGTCGGCGCCGGGCCCGTCGAGGGGCGCGAAGGCGGCGACGGGGGTGGCAAGCCGCGGGGGCGTGCGCGGGCCGAGGGTCGCGCCCTGCGGCGCCAGGTGAGGCTGCAGCGCGCCCAGCCGGTCGGCCTCGACCCCGGGCTCGAAGCGCGCGCTCGGCGTGCCCACCTGCGCGGGGAAGTCCGCCAGCCGCGCGGCCCACGCCGGGGCCTGGGTGGCGAGGCGCGCCACGAACCAGGGGCGGTGCACCTGCCCGCGGAAGATCACGGCCACGTCGGGGCGCGCCCCCTCCAGCGCCCGCAGGCCCCACGCCAGGAAGGTGCTGGTGTAGTCGCTGGTGATCAGCGCGCCGCCGATGGGCACCTCGGCCAGCAGGGCGTGGCCGTAGGCCTCGGCGCGGCGGCTGTGGGCGCGGTGCCCTGGGTCGAAGGCCGGCCCGCGGCTGGCCAGCAACAGCAGCGCCGCGTAGGCCAGCCAGGTGGCCTGCGGGCGCACGCTGGCCACCAGGGCGCCCAGGGCGGTCCAGGCCGCGAAGAGCAGGGCCACGAGGGCGCCGGCGAAGTAGCCCGACAGGTCGGGGTTCAGCGGGTCGAAGACGTAGAAGAAGCGGGTGGCGAACAGCCCCGCCGCCATGAGCAGGGCGCCCACGAAGGGGGCGCGGCGGGTGCGCCACGCGGGCAGGGCGCCCAGGCCCAGCACCATGAGCAAGAGCAGCGCGGCGACCGGCCCCACCTGGTCTACGAGGTACACCGCGAGGCGCGCCGCGTTCTCAGCCAGATCCACGTCGGCGCTGGTGGCGTTGCGGGCCCACTCCCGGGCGCTGATGGTGGCCCACAGCGCCGACGCCGTGGTGGGTCGGCCCCAGCCCACCTCGGCGCCCGCGGTGGCGCGCAGGATCAGGTAGGCGTAGGTGGCCAGGCCCAGGGCGCCGGCGGGCAGGGCCCACAGCAGCGGGCGCAGGCGGCGCAGGCCCACCGCCAGGGCGAGCAGCGCGGTGGGCAGCAGGGCGGCCCCGATCAGGCTGTGGTTGGCGCCCGCGAGCCCGAAGATCAGCGCGGTGGCCGGCAGGGCGCGGCCGTCGCGGGCCACCACGCCCCACAGCGCCGCGCCCAGGGCCACCGTCAGGGCAAGCTGAAGGCCGTAGACCTCGGCCCGCACGCCCTGCAGCCAGATGGCGGGCAGCAGCGCGGGGGTGACCGCCATCGCGGCGGCGCCCAGCCAGGGCAGGGCCGGCGCGGCGTGCCGCAGCAGGCGGTACAGCACAGCGCAGGCGGTGGCGATGGCCAGGCCGCTGGCGAGGTTGGCGCGCAGCGCGGCGTCGCCCACGGGGATCAAGGCCTGGGCGGCGTGGGTGGTGACCGCGTGCAGGGGGTGGCCGGGGGAGTGGCTGAGGCTCAGCCGGCGGGCGGCGGCGGCGAACTCGGCGGTGTCGTGCCAGTGCAGGCCGGGCAGCGCCCACGCGGTGAACCAGGTGGCGGTGGCCGCCCAGACCGCCGCCGCGCGGGCTGCGGTGGGATCGGCGGCGGGCGCAGCGGCGTTCACGGCACCTGCCAGGTGTCGGCGGCGGCCGACAGGCCGTGGGTGTTCAGCAGCGCGCGCCCCAGCCGGATGGCGTGGGTGGGGTCACCGATGAGGGTGTCCGCCGGTGGGCGCACCAGGGGCAGGGTCTGCGGCGGCCGCGGCAGCCCCGGCGGCACCTCGCGGGGCGGGGCGCTCGGTGGGGCGCCGGCCGACAGGGCGGCGAGGGCGCCCGTGCCGTCGCCCAGGGCCCACGCCGCCTCGGCGCGCTGGAAGGCCAGGGCGGCGAGCACGTTGGGCGTGATGAGGTCGTGGCCCGCCGTCTGCCAGCCCTGCTGTTGCAGCGCGGCGAAGCGCCCGGGATCGTCGGCGGTGGGGTCGCAGGGGGCCAGGCGAAGGCCGAAGGTGTCGAGGCACGGCCGCCGCCGCAGCCCGCCCGCCAGGCCCATGTGCTCCACCCGCACGGGGCGGTGGGGGATCTTGGCCAGCAGGCGGGCCAGCCGCGCGGCGGTGCTGGGGGCCGCCAGCGGGATCTGCGGCAGGTCGGGGTGGCGGGCGTACAGGTGCCGCCAGTACCAGCCGCTCGAGGCGAAGCCGACGTTGATGAGCAGCACGTCGGGCCGCTCGCCCAGGGCCTCCTGGCGGAACATCAGCGGGAACACCAGGTGGTCGGACTCCACGAGCAGCACGCCGTCGGGCGGGGTGGCGTCGAGCCAGGCCTTCGCCAGCGTCAGCGGCAGGTGCACGCCGTGGCGGGTGCGCTCGGTCAGCGGGCGCTCGCCGGTCACCGTGCCCGTCACCACCAGCAGGCCCAGCACGCCCACGCCGACGGCCGGGCGCGCGCGGCTGGCGAGGGCCGCGAGGCCCACGGCGCCCAGCCACAGCGCCGGCATGAAGTAGCCGTTGTAGTCGGGCACGGGCGGGTGATAGCGGCCGTAGGTGAAGGTGAAGGCCACCCCCACGAGCACCGGCACCGCGAGCAGGCCGACGCGGCGGCGGGGCTGCCCGTCGGCGGCCCAGCCAAGCCAGCCCAGGGCCACCGTCGCGACCGCGCCCTGGCCGGCGAGCCACAGCGCCCAGTCGGCGGCGTGGGTGGGCACCAGGCCCCAGGCGGCGTGGGCCGTGTGGCCGTAGTCGCGGCCGGTCAAGAAGGCCCACCAGCCCCCGGCGGTGTCGAAGTCGCCCCACACGAACAGCCGCGGATCGTCGGCCCCCCACAGCACCTGCAGGTAGGGCGCGAGGCCCAGCACGGCGCCCAGCGCGGCGGCGCCGGCGGCCTTCGCGAGGGTGAGCGGGGCGCGGCGCAGGGCGACGGCGGCGTAGGCCCCGACGGTCACGGCGGCGCCGATGGCGAACACGGCGTTGAGGCACGCGAGGGCCCCCACGCCGACGCCGAGCCACAGCCAGCGGCGGGTGCACCGCCGGTCGTCGACGGTGGCCATGCCGCCGGCCACGATGACCCCGAACAGCAGCGCGGCCGGGGCGTACAGCTCGATGCGGGTGGCCTGGTCCCACACGGGGGCCAGCACGCCGATGGCCAGCAGCGCCAGCAGCCGCCGGGGCCCGTCCGCCGAGGTCAGCCGGCGCAGCAGGGCGTCCGCCGGCAGGGCACAGAGCGCGGCGGTGAGGGCCGACAGGCCGTTGAGCGCGGTGAGGCCGCCGAGGGCCCAGGCCGCCCGTGACAGCAGGGTGTACAGGGGCTGGCCGGGGGGGTGGCTGACGCCGCCCTGGGCCGCCACGAGGGCGAACTCACCGCTGTCGAACCACATCAGGCCCGGCGCGGCGGTGGCCACGTACCAGCCAAACAGCAACAGGGCGGCGAGGGCGCCGGGCAGGCGGCCGGCGGGCGCGGGGGCGGTCACGGGGGCGTCACCCTTCGGGGCGGAAGCGGAGCACGCGGGC
>JAUHVS010000449.1 GCA_030424955.1 bacterium
CGGGCGCGCAGGCGGCCAGGCCCGGCCGCTGGCACACGCCCGCCCCCACGGCGCAGGGGCGCGGCGCCCCGCGATCGTCGGTGAGCAGCCGGCCGGCGAAGTCCTCGTCGGTGCGGCCGTCGCAGTCGTTGTCGAGCCCATCGCAGCGATCCTGCTCGTTGCCGAACCGCCACGCAGGCCCCCGCACGCAGCGGTAGCCCTGGTCGCCGTCGCACATGGGCGCGCGGCGGCGGGGCGCGCACGCCCGGGCCCCGGCGGCCCCCACCGGCCCCTGCACCGCGAGGCACCCGTAGCCCGGGTGCAGGGCCTGGCAGTCGGCGTCGGTGTCGCACGCGCGCCCTTCGGGCCCGCCCGCCTGCGCGACGCACACCCCATCGGCGCAGGCGTCGCCCTCGGGGCAGTCGGCGTCGGCGGCGCACTCGGCCCCGCACACCCCGTCATCGCCGCAGCCCTCCGCCGGATCGACGCGATCGGGCGCCTCGTCGACCTGCCCGTCGCAGTCGTCGTCCAGGCCGTTGCAGTACTCACCGATGTCGTCCGTCGCGCGGATCTGGCAGGCGTACTCGCAGCCCGGCGCCCCATCGAGGTCGTGGAAGCCCCGGCGGCAGGCGGCCTGGCACACGCCCCCGGCGCAGCTCACCTCGGCGTTGCCCACCGCCTCGCAGGCCTGCCCGCAGCCCCCGCAGTGGGCGACGTCGCCCTGCAGGTCGAAGCCCTCGTCCAGCGCGCCGTCGCAGTCGTTGTCGACCCCGTCGCACAGCTCGACGCCCCCGCCCGTGATCACGCAGTCGGTCTCGCAGCCGTCGGCGGTCTCGCCGTTGTAGTCCCCGAAGCCCGCCGCGCAGGCGACGATGACGCAGGTGCCCCCCTGACAGCCCAGCTCGGCGTTGGGGGCGGCGCAGACCACCCCGCAGGCCCCGCAGTTCGCCGGATCGGTCAGGGTCGCCACCCGCACCTCGTCGTCGGCGTCGTCCACCAGGCCGTCGCAGTCATCGTCGACGCCGTTGCACACCTCGGGCTGCGGCACACACCCCGAGCCCGCGTCGGCGCGGCCCAGGTCGAACATGCGCGCCGCGTCCACCGCCGCCGCGTCCGGCTCGGGCGGGGCGGCCTCACCGTCGTCACAGCCCGCCAGCCCGGCCAGGGTCCAGACCGCCAGGCCCCAGACCGCCAAACCCCACACCCGCAGGCTCCCCCCCATCAGCGCCCTCATGCCCGCCGCCTCCGGCGCCCGCACGCGAGGCCGCCCAGCAGCAGCCCCCACAGCCACGACCCTGGCCCGCCGCCAGGCGTTACCCCGCAGCCGCCCCCGCCCTCGCCGGGCGCGGGACCGGTCGCCGCCGGGCCGGCGTCGGGCGTCGTCCCGGGCAGGCCGTCATCGGGCGGGCCCCCGTCGGGCGGCGCCGCGTCGGGCAGCCCGAGGTCCGCGCCCACGCCCTGGTCCACCCGCTGTGGGCGCGGCGGGATCGGGGGCGTCGCCGGCGTGTGATCCGTGCAGCGGCCCGGGCCCTCGCACACCGTGCCCCGCGGGCAGGTCACCGCCACGCAGGGCGCGTCGGCGCGGCACTCGCCGGCCAGGCAGGCCGTGCCCACCGGGCAGGCCACCCCCAGGCACGGATCCGCCGCGCAGCGGCCATCGGCCGCGTCGCACCACTGGCCCCGCACGCACCGGCCCCCGCAGGGATCCGCCACGCAGGCGCCATCGACACAGGCCTCGCCGGCCCCGCAGATCACCCCGCGGCACACCCCCACACAGGCGCCCTCGCGGCAGAACGTGTCGCCGTCACAGGCCACCCCGGCGCAGGGGTCGGGCGCGCAGCGCTCGCCCACGCAGCGCTGGCCCTCAGGGCAGCCCAGGTGGCGGCACGAGGCGGGCACGCACGCGCCCAGATCGCAGCCCTCGTCGGCGGCGCAGGTGACCCCCCGGCACGGATCGCCACACCCGCCGACGGCCGGGTCGCACACCAGCCCGGGCGGGCACACCAGCGCGTCGCAGGGGCTCGGGTGGCAGAACTGGCCATCCGGCGGGTAGACCGCGAGGCAGCGCTGGCCCCCGCCGCACTCGCCGCTGGCGTCGCAGCGCTGCACGCAGGCGCCCCCCAGGCACAGGTGCCCCGGCGGGCACACGGCGTCCTCGTCCACCCGCCCGTCGCAGGTGTCGTCCAGCCCGTTGCAGGCCTCGGGCGGGGGCGGCCCACACTGGCCGCAGGCGTTGAACAGCCCCTCATCGGCCGCGCCGTCGCAGTCGTTGTCGCGGCCGTCGCACACCTCGTCCGAGGCGTCGGTGGCGCCCTCGCAGGCCAGCAGCCAGCCGTCGGGCCCACACAGCGCCGGATCGGCCACGCAGGCCTCGGCGTCGCAGGCCCGCGCGCCCACCCGGCACTCGCCCACGTCGCCCAGATCCACCGGGCCGCAGGGGCGGGTGGCCTCGTCCACCGCCCCGTCACAGTCGTTGTCTTCGCCGTCGCAGGCCTCGTCCGCGGGCTGGATGCCGGAGCACCCGGCCCAGCGGCCGCGCACGCACTCCGCGGTGCCCGGCGTGCAGATCCCCACGGCCGCGCCGCAGGGCCGGGTGAGCGGGCTGTCGGTCCCCGGCAGGTTGTCGACGGCGCCGTCGCAGTCGTCGTCCAGGCCGTTGCACACCTCCACGGCGTCGGGCGCGCAGCGCTCGCAGCCCACGGGCAGCCCCTCGTCGGCCGCCCCGTCGCAGTCGTCGTCCACCCCGTTGCAGCGCTCGGGCGGGGCCTCGCCGCACTCGCCGCAGGCGTTCAGCGCGCCCTCGTCCACCCGGCCGTCGCAGTCCTGGTCCGCGCCGTCGCACAGCTCCTCGGGGGCCGGGCCGCAGCCGCCGCAGGCGTTCAGCACGCCCTCGTCCACCGCGCCGTCGCAGTCGTCGTCTGCCCCGTTGCAGGCCTCGGAGGGCACAGCGTTGGCCAGCACCTGGGCGAAGGCCAGCCGAAGGCCCGCCTGGTCGCCGGCCGTGTAGGGCGCGCCCCGCCGCAGATCCACCGCGCCGTTGAAGCCCACGGCCGTGCCCCCGGCGCGGGCGAGCTCGCTGAGCAGCTCCAGCGCCGCCTGGCTGACCCCGAAGGCCACCACGTAGGTCTGCACGTCCACCGGCACCGCCTCGCCGCGCTGCTGCACCACCAGCCCCCGCAGGGCCTCGGCCCGCGCCCGCAGCGCGTTCACCCGCTGGGCGGCGGCCACGCAGCTCTCGCCGCCGTCGGTCAGCACCACCACCGAGTAGCGGCGGCAGCTCGCGTCGGGATCGGACTGCGCCACGGCCTGCAGGTAGGCGTGGGCCAACCGCAGGCTCTCCGAGATGGGGGTCGGCCCGTCGGCGCGCAGCTCGCGATCCGCCGGCCAGGCCTCGGCGTGATCGAGCCAGCGGGCGAGATCGGGCTCGTTGTCGGGGCCGAAGGGCACCAGCAGGCTGTGCGCTGCCCCCTCGGCCGCCCGCAGCTGCCCCTCGCAGGTGCCGCCGTAATTCAGCGGCTGCGCCAGCAGATCGGCGTAGGTGTTGTTCTGGTAGCCATCCACCGCGCCCCGGTTGATGCCGGCGCCCTCGCGCTGCGGGTAGCGCATCAGGGCGAACTCCACCTCGGAGGTGGTGGCCACCAGCGCCCGCAGGGCCTCTTTGGCGGTGTAGAGCCGGCTGATGCGGCCGTCGCCGGGGTAGGCCGGCGAGTTGTCGCCGCCGGTGGGATCCCCCGTCTCGACGTCCACGCCCATGCTGCCGGAGGTGTCGAAGATCACCACCACGCGGGGCGCCAGCGCGCGCCCCTGCCCCCACGCCATGCCCCCAAACAACAGCAGCGTGAGCCCGATGCGCCAGACCATCTCCCCCCCCGTGGTTTTAGCCTAGGTAGAAAGTACCACGATTAGCGGAGTCGGATCGTTGAGCCTGTGGCCATCGTCCAGTACCGTGAACTGGGGGCACAGGACTGGGGAGTCACCGATGCTGCTGAATCGATACGGCTGGGCGATCTGCTTCGTGGCCGCTGCGTTCATGGGGTGCGACGACGGCACCACCGAGGGCGGCGCAGGCGGCGCGGGCGGCAGCGCGGCGGACGGGAGCGTGGGCGGGGCCGGCGGCGCCGGCGCCACGGGCGGGTCCGGGGGGGCCGGCGGAAGCGCGGTCATCGACATGGGGCCGCTCGGCCCACCGTGCACCTCCGACACCAGCTGCGCCGAGGGCCAGTACTGCGAGCGCGAGCCCGAGGCCTTCGAGGGCGTCTGCCTGGTGGGCTGCCGCCTCGAGGGCGAGTCGGGCTGCCCCGACCGCTACATCTGCACCGACGAGCGCCGCTGCGTCCCCGATCCGAACTGCATCGCCGACACCGAGTGCGCGCCCGACGCCTACTGCAGCGACGGCGACTGCGTGCCCGGCTGCCGCCTGGGGCCGGACGGCTTCTGCCCCCCGCTGGACGACGGCACCCGCACCGAGTGCGATCCGAGCACCCGCAGCTGCGAGCCGCTGCTGCCCTGCTGCGATGGCGGCGACTGCACGCTGAAGCGGGCGTCCACCTGCGCCGACCGGCCCAACCCCGACTTCGATCTGTGCGTCAACCCCAACCCCTGCGTGGGGCGCTGCACCGAGGACGCCGACTGCGACGACGCCGACTACTGCGGGCCTGACGGCCTGTGCATCGAGGGCTGCCGCCTGACGGATCGCCGCGCCTGCCCGGGGCAGCGCTGCGAGCCGGACACCCACCGCTGCGAGCCCATCGAGTGCGTCGCCGACGCCGAGTGCCCCGACGACCAGTACTGCGATCTGCCCACCCGCAGCTGCCGGTTTGGCTGCCGCACCGCCCCCGACAGCTGCCGGGGCAACACCTTCTGCAACGTGGCGCGCCAGTGCGGCCAGGGCTGCAGCAACGACGGGCAGTGCGAAGACCGCAACGCGCGCGGCTGGTACTGCGACCCCGCCGAGGGCTGCCTGCCGCCGTGCCTCGCCGACAGCGACTGCCCCCTCGAGCCCGAAGAGCAGCGCTGCACCCCCGACGGCCAGCGCTGCGAGGCCGGCTGCCGCGACGATGATCTCGAGCCCAACGACGCCGTGGAGGCCGCCGAGGCCCTCGACTTCGGCCAGGGCAACAACTTCCTGGCCGAGGGCCTGCGCGCCTGCGAGCAGGACGGCGACTGGTACCGCTTCGACACCCCCGGCCCCGGCTGGACCGCCCGGGCCACGGTGACCTTCGAGCACGCCGCCGGCGATCTCGACGCCCAGCTCTTCCCGCCCAACGACGCCCCGCCGGCGCGCGGCCAGAGCGCCACCGACGACGAGGTGGTGGAGGCGACGGGGGGCGCCGGCCGCTGGTCGCTCTACGTCTACAGCCGCGGCTTCGACCGCAACACCTACGACCTGAGCATCGAGCTGATGCCGCCGGTGGGCGGCTGCGCGCCCGATCTCGCCGAGGTGGACGGCGACGACACCCCCGCCGACGCCACGGTGGTGCGCCTGGACGGCCTGGCGGGCGCCCAGGAGATCATGGACCGCACG
>JAUHVS010000450.1 GCA_030424955.1 bacterium
GGTTGAGCGCCGGCTGAAGCACCCCGCCGTGCTGGCCATCAGCGAGGCCGCGCGGCTCGACATGGGCGGCGAGTGAGCGACCGCAAGCGGCTCACCCGGCTGGAGGTGGTCGCCCAGCGGCCCCTCGCGGGGGACTGGCTGACCATCGAGCGCCAGACCCTCATCAACCACTACGACGACGGCACCCAGAGCGCGCCCTTCGCCGCCGACAGCGCCCACCGCCCGGGGGTGGACGCCGTGGCGGTGCTGCCCTGGCGGCGCGTGGGGCCGGGCCCCGACGGCGTGCAGGTGCACCTGCTGCAGGTGCTGCGCCCCGGCGTCGCCCTGCGGGCCCGGCTGCAGCCGCCGGTGGTGGACGACGGGCCCGACCGGCCCATGCTGTGGGAGCTGCCGGCGGGCATCCCCGAGGCCGACGAGCAGGGCGAGGCCGGCCTGCGCCGCTGCGGCGCCCGCGAGGTGTTTGAGGAGACGGGCCTGACCGTCGCGGCGGCCGCGCTGGTGCGGCTGGGCGCCGGCACCTACCCCTCGGGGGGCATCCTGGCGGAGCTGCTCCACCTGTACGCGGTGGAGGTGGCGCCCGACGCCCCCGCGGCGCCGCCGGCGGGCGACGGCACCCCCTTCGAGGTGCCGGGCGATCAGCGGTGGTGGGGGCTGACCGAGGCCCTGGCGGCCTGCGAGGCGGGGGTGATCGCCGACAGCAAGACCGAGATCGCCCTGCACCGGCTGGCCCGCCGCCTGGGCTGAGCCCGCCCGTGCGGACCGCTCGTCAACCGGGCTGACCTACGTGGTGGGGGGCCGCTCCAGGCGCCCGTCGGCGTGCTGCGCGAAGCGCCCCTTGTCGCGGCTGTGCACCGGATCGGACGCGCCCCAGGGCCAGCCGCCGAACCGCGTGCGCTGGTAGTCGGCGTAGGCCTCGCGGATCTCGCCGACGCTGTTCATCACGAAGGGGCCGTGCTGCACGACGGGCTCGCCGATGGGGCGGCCCTGCAGCACCAGCACCTCGGCGTCCATCAGCCCGTTCTTGAGCGCGAGCTCGGCGTCGCCCTTCACCCGCACGCCCTGGCCCACCGTCACCGGCTGGCCGTCCACGTGCAGCACCGCGCCCTCGAAGAAGTAGATCGTGCGGTGCGTGCCCGCCTTGGCGGGGGGCAAGGTCCAGGTGGCGCCGGCCACCAGGCGGCCGCTCCAGATGGCCACGTCGGCCTGGGCGCGCGCGGCCCAGGAGTGGGGCGGCGGCGTGGGCGGCACGTGGGCCCCGAAGGCGCCCGCCACCACCCGGATCTCGCTCGCCCGGCCCTCGCTGTCGTGCAGCAACACCCGGGGCACCTGGCTGTTCCAGAACATCGAGAAGTGGGGCGCGACCCGCTTGTCGGCCCGGGGCAGGTTCAGCCAGATCTGAAACAACTCCGCGGGGTTGTCACGCTCCTGCTGCAGCAGCGGGAACATCTCGGCGTGCACGATGCCGTCGCCCGCGGTCATCCACTGCACGTCCCCGTTGCCGTAGCGGGCGGTGGCCCCCAGCGAGTCGGCGTGGTCGATGAAGCCACGCCGCGAGACGGTCACCGTCTCGAAGCCGCGGTGCGGGTGGGCCGGAAACCCGGGCACGGTCTGGCCGTGGTACATGCGCCAGCCGTCCACGCCCTCGAAGTCGCTGCCCAGGTTGCGCCCCGCCAGCGAGGCCGCTGGGCCCAGCTGGGCGTTGCCCTTGGGGTAGGCGTCGTTGTGGTGCACGCAGAACAGGAAGGGGTCGAAGGTGCGCCAGGGCGGGCGCCCCAGCGGAAACTGCTCAAGGATCAGGCTGGACATCGCGAGGCCTCCGCGTGGCGGGTTGTCGCTCACAGGATGCCTGAGATCGCGGCCCGGGCGCGGGCGCGTCTGGCAACGGTGCGTTGCCGGTGGGGGGGCGCCGTGCCGCTGGGGCGAGGCGGGCGGCCCGCGGGCCGGCCGAAGCTCACATGGCGGTGCCGACGAGCTCCACCATGCGCTGCGTGGGCAGATCGCTGGTGACCGTGTAGGTCAGCCCGCCCTGCCGGTACATCACCACGTGGCGGCCGTGGTGCTCGGCCACGCTCACCGGGCGCCCCTTCACGCGGCGCACCTCGCCGAACTGCTCCAGCTCGCCGTCGGCGCTGTCGAAGGCCAGCACCGACACCTTGTGGCGGCCGACGCCGTACACCAGGTAGGCGGCGCGCTGCCCGTGCCCGCGGGCGCCGATGCGGCTCAGCCGCCCGCCCAGCAGCATGGTGGAGCGATCGCGGAAGCGCGGCGCGCGCACCCGCAGCCGCACGCGGTCCTGGAACCAGCGATCGAGCTCCTCGGCCTCGGGCGTGGGCACGTCGAGGGGCATCTCCTCCTCGTGCTGGGCCACGGCGTCCTCGACGACGGCGGGCGTGAAGCCCGTGGTGCCGACGAAGAAGAACACCGCGGCGGCGGCGGCCACGACCGGCACCGGGAGGGCCAGCTTCACCAGCCGCGTGCGCCGGGCGGGCGCGGCCTCCAAGGCCAGCCGGGTGCGGATCCGAGCCCGCGCCCCCCCCGGCAGCGGCGTCGCCGAGGCCAGGGCGCCCTTGATGGCCGACTGCACCGCGCGGTGGTTCTCGAACCAGCGCCGGCAGCCACTACAGGCCGCCAGGTGCATGTCGAAGTCGCGGCGCTCGAGGGCGTCGTACTCGCCGTCCAGGTAGGGATCGACGAACTGGTGGAACTCATCGCAGGACAGGTGGCTCATGCGTTGGCGCTCTTCTTCCGCTGTCGCTGACTGCGGAAAAGGTCGAGATCGGTCACGTTGTCGCCGGTGGCGCCGTCGGGCTTGTGCACGACGCCGCGCTCCACCGCGTAGGCGTAGAGCTGGGCCTGGAGCAGCTTGCGGGCCCGGTGCAGCCGGCTCATCACCGTGCCCACCGGGCAGTCCAGCACGTCGGCGATCTCTTTGTACGAGAAGTCGTGCATGTCGGCGAGGAGCACCGCCATGCGGAACTCGAAGGGCAGCTGATCGAGGGCGGCCATGACCTCGTCGCCCACCAGGTGGGTGAGGAAGTCCTGCCGCGTGTCGGGCGGCATCGCCGCGGGGCCGTCGTCGGCCGCGTAGCGCTCGAGCAGATCGTCCACCTCGCGCTGGTCGAGGAAGCGCTGCTCGGTCTGCTTCTTGCGATACTTGTTGATGAAGATGTTGGTCTGGATGCGAAACAGCCAGGCCTTGACGTTCGTGCCCTGCTCGAACTTGTGCCAGAACCGGTACGCCCGCAGCAGGGTCTCCTGCACCAGATCCTCGGCCTGGGTCCCGTCGCGGGTCATGCGCAGCGCGGCCCCGTAGAGGGCGTCGGCGTGGGGCATGGCCACGCGCTCGAACTCGACGTGATCGGTCGGCTTCTGGCGGCCGAGCAGTCCCTTGAACATCTGCATTCCCCAAGCGCTGAAAACGTGTCGTTCCTGGATACGAATCAGCGCTTGCTTCGTTTTGATTCCACGGTGGGTGAATCCACCTATGCCGATCAAGCGAAGCGGCCGGCGGGCGGCTCGCGGCCGCCACTGCCCCCCGAAACCCCGCGCCCCGCCGGGGACATTCCCGGCCCGGCCGCTGACCGCATTTCGTGACGCGCTGCGTCGGGACGGCGGTGAGGGGCGCTGCTAAGGTCCGCGCGCAGATCCCCCCGATCGTCCCCGCTGAGCCGGGGCATGAGGAGCGCACATGATCATCGGCGTGCCGGCTGAGGTGAAGAACCATGAGTACCGCGTGGGCCTGGTGCCCGCGGGCGTGCAGGTGCTGGTCCGGGCGGGCCACACCGTGCTCGTGCAGGCGGGCGCGGGCATCGGCAGCGGCCTGACGGACGCGCAGTACGCGGCGGCGGGCGCGCAGATCATCGATGACGCCGACCGCGTGTGGGGCGAGGCGGCGATGATCTGCAAGGTGAAGGAGCCGGTGGCCGAGGAGTACGGGCGCATCCAGCAGGGCCAGACGCTGTACACCTACCTGCACCTGGCCGCCGAGCCTGAGCTCACGCAGGTGCTGCTCGAGCGCGAGGTCGCTGCGGTGGCCTACGAGACCATCCAGGCGCCCGACGGGCACCTGCCGCTGCTCGAGCCCATGAGCGAGGTGGCCGGCAAGATGGCGGGCCAGGCGGCCGCGCAGATGCTGACCAAGGAGCACGGCGGCAAGGGGCTGCTGCTCGGCGGCGTGCCGGGCGTGGAGCGGGGCCGGGTGGTGATCATCGGCGGCGGGACCGTGGGCTACAACGCCGCGAAGGTGGCGGTGGGCCTGGGCGCGCGGGTGACCATCCTCGACATCAACGTGCGGCGGCTGAACTACCTCGAGGACGTGTTCCTGGGGCGACTGGACACCATCTACAGCGACGAAGAGAGCATCACCCGGCTGGTGCGGCAGGCCGACGCGGTCATCGGCGCCGTGCTGGTGGCGGGCGCGCGGGCGCCCACCCTGGTGAGCCGTCAGCTGGTCAGCGAGATGAGCCCGGGCTCGGTGATCGTGGACGTGGCGGTGGACCAGGGCGGCTGCATCGAGACCGTGCGCCCGACGACCCATGAGGCGCCGACCTACGTCGTGGACGGCGTGGTGCACTACTGCGTGGCCAACATGCCGGGCGCTGTGGCCCGCACGAGCACCTTCGCGCTGCACAACGTCACCCGGCGCTACGCGCTGCCCCTGGCCAACCTGGGGGTCGAGGCCGCCTGCCGCGCAGACGCGGTGCTGGCCGGGGGGCTGAACACCTGGCGGGGCAAGGTCACCCACCAGGCCGTGGGCGAGTCGCTGGGGCTGCCCTACACGGCGCTCGCCTGAGCGCCCGCCCCGGGCGCTGACCGCCCCACTCAGCCGCCCCTACTGCGGGACGCAGATCCCGATGCAGTCGGCGCCCATCGGCGGGGCGCAGTCATCGCGCGGATCATCGACGCAGAGCTGGTCGGCGTCGCACATGAACCCCGCGAACCCGCCGCACAGCTGATCGCCCACACACTGTCCCTCGCGGCAGAACTGTCCGGCGGGGCAGTCGGCGTTGCCGTTGCACGCGCCCGGCGCGCAGCCCTCGTCGATCTCACCGTCACCGTCGTTGTCGATGCCGTCGTTGCAGATCTCGTCGGGCACGACCTCGCCGGCGCACCACAGCGACTCGGCCACCTGGACACAGGGCGCGGCGGGGGCGCAGGCCTCGGGGCCATCCACGGGCACAGAGCCGGGCGGGCAGACGGCCGCAGCGGGGCCCGTACACCACTGCCCGGCGTCCGTCTGGAAGCAGACCGCGTCGTCCTGAAGGCAGCCCTCGGGGCCGTCGATGGGATCGCTCCCGGCCGGACAGGGCGGCGGCGGCGTGATGCAGGCGCCCGCCTCGCAGCGATCCGCGGGCGGACAGTCGGCGTCCCGCTGGCAGCCGTCGACGAGGCATGCCCCGTCGACACAGACCTCCCCAGGCGGACACTCGGCGTCGGCCGTGCACCCGAGGGCGCCGCCTGCGCCGCCCTCGCCGCCCATCCCCCCAGCGCCGCCTG
>JAUHVS010000451.1 GCA_030424955.1 bacterium
ACCGGGGTGGCCGTCAGCGTCGCCTGGTAGCCCTCAGGCGCCGTCGCGGTGAGGCGCACGGGCCCAGCGCCCTCGATGAGCAGGCTCGCCGGCCGGCCCTCGAAGACGTCCGTCGCCCCCAGCCCGGCCGCCCCGGCGCCCTGGGGCCGCAGGCCCACCAGCAGCGGGCCGCCGACGCGGGCCTCCAGCGCCGCGACCACGCCCTCGATGTCGTCGCTGGGCGTCGCCAGCTCACAGGTGCCGCCGCCCATCCGCGCCATGCGGCTCAGAAGGCCCTCGTTGACCGCGGTGTCGATGCCCAGGGTGAAGAAGCGGGTCTCGCCGCGCCGGTTGGCCACCGCCGCCAGCAGCTCCTGCTCGTTCCAGGCCTGCCCATCGGTGATGAACAGCACGGTCTGCAGCCGGTCGGCCGCCGGGGTCTCGCTCAGGGCCTCGACGATGGCGGGCAGCATCTCGGTGCCCCCCCGCGCGGCCAGGCCGTCGATCCAGCGGTCGGCCTTGGCGAGGCTGCGGTCGTCGTAGGCGGTGAAGCCCGGCGCGAAGCTCTCGAGCCGGTCGTCGAAGGCGATCAGCCGGAAGCGATCGCCCTCGATGAGGCCGTGCAGCGCCGTGTGCAGGGCCCGGCGGGCGGCGTTCATCTTGGCGCCCCCCATGGAGCCCGAGATGTCGACCACGAACACCGCGTCGCGGGCCTGCGGGGCGACGCTGCCGTCCAGCGGCGGCGCGATCTGCACCAGGGTGTGGTGGCCGTCGGTCCAGGCCTGGCTGCTCAGGGCGCTGGCCTCCCCGGGGGTGATGGCCAGCACGAAGTCGGCGTTGAGGGTGGCCTGCGCGCTCGGCGCGACCCGCAGCGCCTCGCCGAAGGCGATCTTCACGGCGTGCAGCGACGACGACAGCTCGGCCACGGCGCCCTCGATGCTGACCTCGAGGTCCAGCCGGGTGCCGCCCTCCAGGCGCAGCGGGGGCTGGAGCCGCGAGGCGTCCGGCACGCGGTCGGTGTCGGGCAGCACGCCGCCCCCCGAGTGCCCGGTGGGCGTGCCCGTGAGGTAGCGGGGCGCGATGGTGGTGGGGAACCGCCAGCGCCAGGCGCCGTCGACGCTCTCCAGCGCCTGCACGACCTCGATGCGCACGGTGATGGCCTCGCCGGCGGGCAGCCGGGTCACCGACAGCACGTGCACGTCGTCGCGCTCCTGGGTGAGCAGCGCGGCCCGGTGCCCCGCCTCGCGGGCCTCGGTGAAGGTGGCCTGGGCCGCCGCCTTCTCCTTGAGATCCGCGCGGACCTCGATGTCGCCGCAGCGCAGCACCAGATCGGTGACGGCGCCGGCCGGCGGGAGCGGGAAGCGGTAGGTCGCCTCCAGCGGCTGGTCGAGCGCGTTCTCGAAGCGCTGCTCGATGACCGTGTGGGCGAAGCCGCCCAGGATCCGCGCGCGCACCTTGACCTCGGCCAGGGGCAGCGGGCGCTCCACGCCGGCCCGCAGGGTCATCAGGCCACCCAGGCCACGGGGATCACGGGTGGGCACTTCCAGGGTCGGCGCCAGCGGCGCAGGGGCGATGCTCATCGGGCAGTCTCCTCGGGGGTCAGGGTGGCGGCGCGGGTGAGCCGGGCCAACAGGGCCTCGACGTCGGCGACGCGGGTTGGATCAAGGGTGACGGTGACGCCGGGGGCGATCTCGGCGGCCACCAGGGCGCGGTGCGCGGGCGCGGGCTCGGGGGCCGGCCCCCCCACGGCGTCGGCCGCGGCGGCCTCGAGGGTCGGCAGCGCCGCCCCGGCCAGGGCCCGCTGCACCTGCGCGAGGCTGTGGCCCTGCGCCTGCAGGGCCTTGGCGCACAAGATCTGCAGCAGGTGGCGGTAGCCGTAGACGGCCGCGCGGCCGTCGTAGCGCAGGGGGCGATCGCACACGCCGATGGACTGGTAGTAGCGCACGCCGCGGCCGTCGATGGTGGCGGCGACGCGGCCGTCATCCGCCTCGGGCAGCCGGGCGAGCCACGCCGTCGCGGTCTCGGCCAGGGCGGCGAGGCTGAACTCGGTGTCGCGGTGTTGGGTGAGCGTCTGCATGCCCCCACCATAATGCGACAGCATTTACTGTCAACATGACAGCATCAAAAAGACGCCACTTTTCCGCGGACCCCGGCGCAGCCCCTTGCGCGGCTTGGGATCGCCGATCCGGGATCCGACAGCAGACGCTGTCAGGTTCGCAGTGTTTGGGGGCGGGCGCCGGGGCCCGTGGGCGCCCTCAGCGGGGCAGGCGGGGCAGCTTCCCGGTGCGGATGCGCTCCAGGGCGTCGTCGCCCAGGCTCTCCAGGGCGTCCATCGACAGGCACTCCACGTCGCTGTCCACGGGCAGCACGCTGAGGTCGGTCTGGGTCAGGAAGGCCGGGCCGTCGACCTCGATGAACCCCAGGGCGCCCGGGGCCATGGGCGTGGGCTCCGGGGCGCCGGGGGCGGGCGCGCGAGACGCCGTGCCGCGCACCCGCAGGGCCACCGCCTGCGCCTCGGGGGACAGCCGCATCAGGTCGCGCACGCCCCGCAGCGCCCGGGTGAGCTGCAGCATGCCGCTCAGGGGGGGCTGGCTCGGCAGCTGCCCCAGGGCCTGCAGCACGATGGCGTCCAGGGTCGCCGCGAAGGGCCCCAGGGGCGCGAGGTCGCTGGGGCGGGGCGCGCTCGGCGTCGGCGGCTGACCGGTGAGCGCGAAGTAGAGCAGCGCGCCGATCACGTACAGATCGTCTTCGGCCCGCAGCCCGTGGCCCGCCCGCACCCGGGGCGCCGCGAAGGCGGGGGACGGCCGCGGCGGCTGGACCGCCAGGTCGAACACCCCCCGGGCGAAGCCCAGGTCGAGCACGGTCAGCGGGGCGCCCCGCTGGCTGGGCAGCCGCACCATCCAGGGCAGCAGCTCACCCATCACCCGGGCGCGGTAGTGGGCGCGGCTGAGGGTGTCGCCCAGCATGACCCCGACCTGCACGGCGGCCAGCGGCGGCAGGGGGCCGTGGGCGTCCACCTGGGCCTGCAGATCCACCCCCGGATCGCCCGCGAACACCGCGAAGGGCCGCTGGTTGGCGTCCAGGCCGATGTGGGTCACGCCCACCAGCGGCAGGTCGGCCAGCAGGCGGTTGCGGCCCACCTCCTCGGCCATCGCCCGCACGAAGGGGTCGACGCTCGCGCCGATCACGTCGGGGAACAGCAGCGTACAAGGGGCCTGATCGGGCAGGGACGCGCCCCGGAAGGCGGGGCCCACGGGCCAGCGGCCCAGGCGCGCCAGGGCGCGGTAGCGCCGCGGCGGCTCGGTACGGGGCATGGGCGGCAGGGGGGGCGGCTGGGTGCTCGGCATGCCGGGAAGGTACCCAAGCCGGCGGCGGCACGCTACGGCCCGCGGCGGCATGGGCGGCCCCCGGCGGGCCGGCGGCGCGCGGCCGGGTCAGAGCGCGAGCGTCGCCCCAGGCGGGATGTGGTCGGGCAGGGGCTGCCCGGCGAGCGCCGCCGCGTCCAGGGCGGTGGCGGCCGCGATCTCGAGGGTGCACAGGAGCGCCCCGCCGGCGTCCCGGGGCACGGCCACGCCCGCGGCCGCCAGCCACGCCGCCGCGCGCTCGCTCTGGAGCTGGCGGCTGGTGGCCGGGCTGTCGGCGCCCTCGGCGTTCTTGATGGGCGCGAACTCGTCGGCGCGGGCCACCTCGATGACGGCCGAGGCGGCGCAGCGGGGCAGCGCGTCGAAGACGAACTGCTCGAACTTCACCACCGCGGCCTCGGCCACCGCCCCCACGCTCGGGTCGTACACCGGCTGGCGCTTGTGGGCCCGGTGCAGGGGCAGATCGGCCCGGCCCCCGGCGGTGAGGTGCTCGACGAAGGCCACCGACAGGGCGTGCACGGCCACGTTGCCGGCGTCGAGCACCAGCCGCCCGTCCGGTCGGCGGGCCGCGGCCTGCGCGGGGGAGAGATCGCTGTACTCCACCACCTGCGTGCGCCCGTCGATCTGCGCGAACACCCCCACCCGCTCGTCGGGGGCCACCTTGCGCACGGCCTTCGAGGTCATCTCGCCCGAGGACGCCGCGGCCGCGGCGTGGGCCCCCAGGAAGCCGGGATCGAGCGGCTGCGCGAGGGGGTTGTCGACCTGGAAGTAGGCGATCTGGGTCACCCCGCGGGCGCGCATGTCGGCCAGCGCCCCGCTGCGGACCAGCGCCGTGAGGCTGCCGCCGTGCCCGTCGGGGTTGGTGGCCAGCCGGTCGGGGCCCGCGAGCAGCAGCCGCCCGTCGGGACCGAAGGTGGGCAGCGTGCCCTGCGGGAAGAAGACCACGTCGGCCTGCGGCAGGCCGAAGTACCCGTGGGCGCGGAAGAAGACCCGGGTCTCGGCGTCGTTCTGCGGGCTGGTCATCACGTACCAGGGCACCGTGACGCCGTAGCGCTGGCCCACGGCCGCGATCTGCTCGGCGAACACCTGGAACAGCGGCTTGCCCGTCACCGGGGTCGCCGGGAACGTGCCCTTGGGGCCGGGGTGGCCCAGCCGGGTCCCCTGCCCGCCCGCCACCACGAAGGCCGCGACCTGGCCGGCGCGCAGCAGGGCCTCGCCGGCGGCCACGAGGGCGGGCGTGATGGCCACGGTGGGCGGGGGCTTGGGGGCGGCGCCGGCGGCCTGGGGTGGCTTCGGCGCGCGCACCTGCTCAGCCAGCTCAGCCACCCACGCCAGGTCCAGCGCTTGCAGGTCATCGACCAGCCGCGCCTGTTGGGTGGCCGTCAGCTGGGCCCAGTGGGCGAGCACGTGGCCCTGCCCGATGGCGTCCAGCGGGCCCCGCAGGGTGTCGAGTTGGGTGGGCATGCGCACCTCCAGCGGCCGTTGAGGGGCCGCAGGATGCCACGGCCCCCCGCCCCGCTGTCGAGGCCTGCCCCGCCGGCCCCCCTTGTGAGCGGCCGGCCGCCCCCCCAGACTCAGGCCATGCGCGATCCCACCGACGGCCTGCACGCCCTGCTGATGGAGGCCCTGGCCCTCAAGGCCCTGCCCCGCGCGGGCTGGGTGCGCGCCGGCGTGCCCGCCCCCGAGAGCGTGGCGGCCCACAGCTGGGGCGTGGCGTGGCTGGTGCTGGCGCTGTGCCCGCCGCACCTGGACCGCGGCGACGCGCTGGCCATCGCCACGTTGCACGACCTGGCCGAGGTGCGGGTGGGCGACGTGACCCCACACGACGCCATGCCGAAGGCCGAGAAGCAGCGCCGCGAGGCCGCCGCCATGCAGGCGCTGCTGGCCCCCCTGCCCCACGGCGACGCGCTGATGGCCCTGTGGCTCGACTACGACGGCGCCCGCACCCCCGAGGGGCGCTTCGTGAAGGCGTGCGACAAGCTCGACATGGCCCTGCAGGCCCAGCGCTACGCCGCCGAGGGCACGCCCACCGCCGAGTTCATCGCCTCGGCCCTGGCGCGGCTGACCGATCCCACCCTGCGCGCGCTGGCGGGCCGCGCCCCCTGACGGGCGCGGGCGGCTACTTCGCCAGGGGGCTGGTG
>JAUHVS010000452.1 GCA_030424955.1 bacterium
GCCGGTCTGGCCAGAGCACACCTCTTTGTAGGTGGGGTTGGGCGTGAAGCCGGCCGCGTAGCCGACGGCGGTGGTGTGCACGCCCGGCAGCGACCAGAAGACCCGCTCGGCGCCCCAGAAGCAGCCCATGCCGAAGTGGGCCATGGCCAGGCCGTCGGGGAAGGGCGGCGCGAGGGGCGTGCCGAGCACGTGGTGGCGGTCGGGGATGGGCAGGGCGGTGGCGCGGCCGGGCAGGGCCTCTTGGGCGGTGGGCATCACGAGCTTGCGGCGCGGCACGTAGAACATGCGGGGACTCCTCGTTTTCTCGGGCGCTGGTGAGACGATGCCGCAGGCACGGGCTGCGTTCCGCTTGACCTGAGCGGCCAAGCAGCACAGAACACCCCGGCAGACACCAGTGACAGGGGATGTGCCATGGGGATGGCTTGGCGGCCGATGATGTGGGCAGCGTGCGCGATGGGCTTGCTGCTCGCGTGTGACGACGGCTCGAGCGCCGATGAGGGCGCGGGCGGCGCCGGCGGCGCCGGGGGCCTCGTGGGGGCCGGTGGCGCGGGCGGCGCGGGGGGCATGGCCCCGGCTGGGGCGCCGACGTGGCACCAGGACATCGCGCCGATCGTGCACAGCAACTGCGTGGGCTGCCACCACGAGGGGGGCATCGGGCCCTTCGCGCTGGAGACGTACGCCCAGGCCGCGCCCCTCGCGGGGCTGATCGTGGACAGCATCGCGTCGGGCCGCATGCCCCCGTGGGGCTCGGCCGAGACCGACAGCTGCCAGCCCCGCCACAGCTTCAAAGATGATCTGCGCCTGTCGGCCGACGAGCAGGCCGCCGTCGCCGCGTGGCAGGCGGCCGAGGCCCCGGAGGGGGACGCAGCGACGGCAGCGCCCCTGCCGCAGCGCCGGGTCGACGCCCTGGACCGCGTCGATCAGCGCCTGACGCCGAGCGCCGCCTTCACCGCTGAGGGCGCCCAGGATCAGTTCCGCTGCTTCGTGCTCGACCCCGGCTTCGAGGCCCAGACCTGGATCAACGGCGTGCACTTCGTGCCGGGGGATCCCCGCGTGGTGCACCACCTGCTGCTGTACGTCGACCAGTCGGGCGCCGACGCCGAGCGCCTGGGCGGCGACGAGAAGGCCTACGACTGCTTCGGCGGGCCCGGCGTGGGCTCGCCGATGCTGGTGGCCGCCTGGGCGCCCGGTGGCGTGCCCACCGAGCTGCCGGCCAACGCGGGCATGCCCATCGAGGCCGGCGCGCGCTTCGTGCTGCAGGTGCACTACCACCCGCTGCCGAGCGGCGAGGCCGCCGAGGACGCCACCGAGGTGCAGCTGCGCCTGCTGGACCACACGCCTGAGTACCAGGCGTTGTCGGCGCTGATCGGCAACTTCGACGAGCCGTCAGGCGAGGCCGACGGCCTGCTGCCCGGCGAGGCCGATCCCGCCGAGGGGCCGGCCTTCGTGGTGCCCGCGGGCGCGACCGGGCACGTGGAGCGCATGGCCTACACCATCCCGCCGGAGCTGGACGGGCGGGTGTTCCCCGGCATGTTCATCTACAGCGTGGCGTCCCACATGCACTACGTGGGCACCGACATGCAGATCCGCCTGCGCCGCGGCGAGCCCCAGCCCTTCTGCAGCGCCGACGAGGTCGCGCCCCTGCAGGCGTGCATGGCCGAGGCCTGCCCGGACGCCCAGGGGGTGCAGTCCGTGGTCTGCGCCACCACCGACTGCGAGGCCGAGGTGGACGCCCTGAGCGAGATCTGCGGCGGCTGCCTGCAGGCCGAGGCGGTGGGCGGCGCGGCCGACGCCTTCGTGCCCTGCCAGCAGGTGCAGCGCCCCACCCAGTATGGTGAGCTGCCCAGCCAGCCCGAGGACGAGTGCCTGCTGCAGACCCCCGACTGGAACTTCGAGTGGCAGCGCTTCTACACCTACGACGCGCCCATCGAGCAGCTGCCCTTCGTGACGGCGGGCGATCGCTTCGAGTTCAGCTGCACCTTCGACAACTCCATGGGCAACCCCTTCGTGCGCGAGGCGCTGGCCGAGCAGGGCCTCGAGGCGCCGCAGGACGTGCGCCTGGGCGAAGAGACCCTCGACGAGATGTGCCTGGTGGCGGTCACCGTGCTGTTCAAGTGGGAGTAGGCCCCCGTGCCCCGCGCTGAGGGGCGCCGCCGGGTGGCCTGGGCGGCGGCCGCCGGCCTCGCGCTGGCCGCCGGCTGCGACGACGGGGCGGATCCGTGCGTGCCGGGCCCGCCGGTGACCCTGGCCACGGTGGAGGCCTGGCAGGTGGCGTCGGCCGCCGCCGATCCCTTCGCGGATCACCGGCCCGCCGCCCCCCACTGCCCCGACTACGCGCTGCGCCTCGAGACCCACAGCCTGGAGGTGGACACCGCGGCGTGTGACTACGTCACCCTGGTGCAGCCCCTCGCGGCCGCGGTCGCGCCCTGCGATCACATCGAGCTGGATCTGGCGCACCTGCTGCTGCGCGCCGACGGCCCGGCCACGGCGCACCTGGCGGTGGCGGTGGGGGGGCAGGTGCTGTGGTCCCTCGACATCCCCATCCCTGCGCCGCAGGCGGTGTACAGCCTGGATCTGGCGCTGCCCGAGGGGGCGGCGGCGGGCACGCCCATCGCGGTCCACCTGCACAACCACGGCGAGAACTCGTGGTACGTGGGCGACGTGCGCCGGCGCGCGCCCTGAGCAGGCGCCGCGCACCGCGAGGTTGACGCGCCGGCTGGCGGGACTGTGGTATTGAACGGGTGTGGCCCACCGCTCGGTCGCCTCGGCGGCTGACGGGCACAGGGTGGGCGCAGGGGTCACTCAGCCCAGCGGGCTGTCGCGGCGAGGAGGCCGTCCCGATGGACATCGATGAAGCGCAGGAGGCCCTGCTCGATCACCAGTCACGGCCGTACGATCTGTGGGCCGCCATGCGCGCCGTGCGCGGGCTGGCGGACGCGGGCTTCCGGGCCGAGGCGCACGCGGTCGCGTCGGCCTTCGCCGAGCGGCACCGCGCCGGGCCCCGCGGGGGCGACGCGCTGCTGAGCCACGTGCAGCAGGCCGAGACCCGCACCTTCGCGGCGGGCGAGACCCTGTGCGACGAGGGGGAGCTCGACGATCAGGTGTTCGTGATCCTGTCGGGCAAGGCGCGGGTGCGGCGGCTGGGGGTGGGCGAGCTGGCCCACCTGCCGCCGGGCACCGTGGTGGGCGAGGTGGCGTCGGTCACCGGCATCGCCCGCACGGCGACGGTGGAGGCCGAGAGCGAGGTGCTGGCGCTGGCCTTCGAGGGCAAGCAGCTGGCCGCGCTCGTGCGGGATCTGCCCAGCGTCTACGTGCGGCTGCGCGAGATGAGCCGGGCGCGGCTCGTGGCCCAGCTGATGGGCCCCGGCAGCATCTTCGGCAACCTGGGCGATGGGGCCCGCGCGGCCCTGTTCGAGCAGTGCCTGCCCATCACCCTGCCCCCCGGCACCGAGGTCATCAGCCACGGCGAGATCGGCCGCGCCATGTGCATCGTGGCGAGCGGCTTCGCCGACGTGTGGCGGCCCACGCCCGACGGCGGCGAAGAGGTGGTGGCGCGGCTGGGGCCCGGCGAGGTCTTCGGCGAGATGTCGCTGCTCTTCGATCGCGTGGCGTCGGCCAACGTGCGGGCCACGACGGTGCTCACGCTGTTCACCCTCGACCGGCCGCGGTTCGACAAGGCCCTCGAGCAGTTCCCCCACGCCCGCAACCGGGTGCTGCGGCTGGCGGAGTCCCGGCTGGGGGTGACCCCCGGCGACGGCGCCGCTGCCATGCCCATCGTGAAGATCACCCGCACGCCCCCGCGCGAGGGCTGAGCGCCCCCGTCAGCCGACGGGCTCGCCGCGCAGCACCGCGTCGTAGAGCGGCGCGCCGTCGCTGGCGCGATCGAACTGCACCCGCACCGCATCAGCCGCTGGATCAAAGGTCAGCACCGTGGCGGCGTGCTCGCCGCTGGCGAAGTCGATGCGCCCGGGCGGGAAGAACGCGGCGTTGAGGGCCTCGCTGCGGCTGGCGAGCTCGAGGCGCTGGCTGGGGGCGCTGGCGCCGGGGCCACACAGGATCTCCCAGTAGGCGGACTGCGGGCCCTCGGCGGCGACGCGCCACGCGGCGCCCACGTGGAAGTCACCCGACAGGAACCACAGGTTGCGCACCTGCGCGTCGGTGACGGCGTCGAGCAGGGCGCTGCGCTGCCGCGGGAAGGCGGTCCAGCGGTCGCCGTCGCCCCACACCGGCGGGAGCGCGGCGATGGGCACCGAGTTGAGGATGATCTTGAAGTGGGCGCGGCTGTCGATCAGGGCCTGGGTGAGCCACGCGTGCTGGGCCTCGCTGAGGTAGCGGGCCTCGTCGGGGTCGGGGCTCAGGTGGCGCTCCAGGCGGCTGTCGAGCACGAAGAACTCGGCGGCGTCGCCCCACGGGTAGCTGCCCCACATCACCCGGTCGCCGCCCAGGGCGCCCACCCCCGGCACCGTGCGGGCCTCGACGGCCAGGTGCTCGAAGTACGCCGCCTTGGCCACCGCCACGCGGGCCACGTCCACCGTGGGGCCGTACAGATCGGCGTTGTCGAGGAACTCGTGGTCGTCCCAGGTGAAGTAGCTGCCGCTCTGGCCCAGCGCGGCGCGGAAGCCCGGGGTGGCCAGGGTGCGCGCGTAGCGTGCGCGGTAGCCGGCCTGGTCGAGGGCGTCGTCGTTGTAGGTCAGATCGCCCAGGTGGCAGAACACGTCGCACTGGGCGGCGGCGATGCGCTCCAGGGCGTAGAAGGGCCGGCGCCCGTAGCTGGTGCAGGCGGTGGCGCCCACCCGCAGGGGGCCCGTCTGGCCGGGCCCGAAGGCGGTGCGGAAGCGGCCGTGGGCCGAGCGGACGCCGGCGGCGTCGTCGTAGAAGCCGTAGCGCCACCACTCGCCGGCGGGCAGGCCGGTGACGCGGGGGGCCGCGAAGCCCCCGTCGCCCGGGATCAGGTCCACCTCCAGGGCCGGCGGCGCGTCGGCGGGGGCCGCGTCGGGCCACACCCGCAACACCAGGGGGGCGGCCGTGCTGGCCTGGGTCCACAGCCGGGCGCCGTCGGGGCCCATGGCGCCGGCGTGCACGCCCAGCGGGAAGCGGGTGGGGTCCTCGGGCCGGGGCGCGAAGGCGGCGGCGTCCGGATCGGCGCAGCACAGCAGGGGGAGCGCGGCGGCGGCGCCTGCGCTCCAGCGCAGGAAGGTTCGCCGGTGGATGCGGTGGGCCATGGCGTCGGGCTCCTCCGGGGCCGCCCCGGCGCCGGCCACTGTAGCCGATGCACGGGGTCCGAGGGGAACGCTCACAGGCGCCCTGGGGGCCCCGGGTCACCCGCGGGTGACGGCCCCCCCCGGGGGCTGGGGCTTTGCGGCTGGCCTAGCTGATGCAGGGTCGCGGGGTGCGCCTCGTTGGTCGGGTCCGTTGATCCGGCCGATCGGACGCCCCTCCTGGGGGCGAACCCTCGGGAGCGGTTGATAGCCACGGCG
>JAUHVS010000453.1 GCA_030424955.1 bacterium
GCTCGCGGGGCGCATGTTCGCCGCCGTGAAGGCCGCCATCAGCATCCCGATGACCGTCAAGATGCGCCTGGGCTGGGACGACGACCGGCGCAACGCGCCGCTGATCGCCCGCATGGCGCAGGACGCCGGCGCCGACATGGTGGCGGTGCACGGGCGCACCCGCATGCAGATGTACAAGGGGGCCGCCGACTGGTCGGCGGTGCGGGCGGTGTGCGACGCCGTCGACATCCCGGTGCTGGTGAACGGCGACATCCTCACCGTGGACGACGCCGTGGCCGCCCTGGCCGCCTCGGGCGCGGACGGCGTGATGGTGGGCCGCGGCGCCATGCGCGATCCGTGGATCCTGCGCAAGATCGCCGACCACTTCGCCGGCCGGGTGCCCTACGAGCCCCCCCTGACGGACCGCCGCGACGCGCTGCTGACCTACTTTGGCATGCTCGAGGCCGAGGCCAAGACCGATCGCCGCGCCGTGGGCCGCATGAAGAAGGTCACCGGCTACTTCACCCGCGGCCTGCCCTACGGCGCCGAGCTGCGCGACAGCATCTACCACTCGTTCACCGTCGAGGCGATCCGCGACGCGGTGCACGGCTACTTCGACCGGCTGCAGGCCGAGGCCATCGCCGACGGCTTCACCCGCGTGCACGAGGCGGTGGTGGTGGACCACACGAGCGGCGACAGCCGCAACCTGGCCCGGCCCGCGTGAGCGACGGCAGCGACCCGCAGGCCCAGCCCTCAGCGGCGGATCTGGCCTGGCTCACCGAGGCCCTGAGCGCGGCGGGCGCCACCGCGGGCTCTGTGCATCGCTGGGATGGCGCGCTGCTGCGCCTCACCGCGGCCGTCCGGCTGCCCCCGCCCGTCCAGCGCGCGGTCGCGACCGTGCCGGCGGGCAAGGGCATGGCGGGTCTGGCCTACAGCCGCCGCGCGCCGGTGCTCACCTGTGACCTGAAGACCGATGACACCGGGGACGTGCGCCCCGGCGCCCGGGCCGTGGACGCCCACGCGGCGGTGGCGCTGCCGGTGCTGGATGGCGGGGGCGCGGTGCGCGCGGTGGTGGGCTTCGCCTTCAGCCACGGCGACGCCCTCAGCGAGGCGACGCTGGCCCGCCTGAGCGGGCAGGCCGCCCGCCTGCCCTGAGGCCGCGGCGCCCTGACCTGTGCGGTGGGCCCTGCCCTGAGCGAGGGGCCCGGGGTCGGCCCTCAGGCGCCGGCCTGGGGTGGGCCCTCAGTCGGCGGGGTCGAGGGGCTCGACGCCGATGTCGATGATGGTCAGCTCCTTGAGCCCACCCGGCGTGCGCACGAAGACCTCATCGTCGAGCCGCTTGCCCACCAGGGCGCGCCCCACGGGGGACTTCACGCTGATGGCGCCGGTGCGCGCGTCCGTCTCGTCGGCGCCGACGATGCGGTACTCGTGCAGCTCGCCTTCGGCGTCCTCGACCCGCACATACGACAGGAACACCACGCGCTCCGCGGTGGACGCGGCCTTGACGGGCGTCAGCCCCTCCACCCGCTTGCGCAGGAACTCGATGCGCTTGTCGATCTCGCGCAGGCGCTTCTTGCCGTAGATGTACTCGGCGTTCTCGCTGCGATCGCCCTCGGCGGCGGCCGCCGCGACGTTGTTCACCACGGTGGGCCGCTCGACACGGTGTAGCTGGTCCAGCTCATCGTTGAGCCGGGTCCACCCCTCGAGGCTGATGTACTCCGGTCGCGCTGTGGCCATGTTGAACCCCGTGCAAAAAGGGGGCGCGTTCTGCCACTCCCGGCCCCGAGAGTCAAGGCCAGTGACCGCGGCGGCCCGGTCGGCTGCCCCCCAGCGGTGCCGGCGCCGACCTCGCGGATCGGGCCCCCCCGCCGCGCCGATGCGAGGCCCCCTCAGGCGGGCTTTCGGGCTATGCTCCGCGCGACAAGCTGATCGCAGGAGACCGCGTGAACCGCTGGGAGCTGGTTGAGAGCACGGTGGTGCCGGGCACCAACACCGAGATGGCCCTGATCCAACGGGGCCACGAGCTGGTGATCCGGGTCGATGGCCGCGAGCTGATGGGCAACCGCGTCCACGGCTCCGAGGACGCCCTGGCCGACCTGGCCTACGACGTGCTGGACGTGCGCGACGCCAAGGCCCGCGCCGCCGACCAGCCGGTGAGCCGGCGGGTGCTCGTGGGCGGGCTGGGCATCGGCTACACCCTGGCGGCCGCGCTCAAGCGCGCCACCGAGACCGGCATGGTGATGGTGGCCGAGCTGGTGCCCGCGGTGGTCCGCTGGAACCAGGGGATCCTGGGCGAGGCGGCCGGCCACCCGCTGCACGATCCGCGGGCGCAGGTGCACCTGGGGGACGTCGCCGACGTCATCAAGCGCCCGCCGGCCCCGTGGGACGCGATCTTGCTGGACGTGGACAACGGGCCCGGCAGCCTGACCCGCGAGAGCAACGACTGGCTCTACACCCCCGCCGGGCTCGACGCGTGCTACGCGGCGCTGACCCCAGGCGGCGTGCTGGGCGTGTGGTCGGCCGCCCCCGACAACGCCTTCACCCGGCGGGTGCAGCGCGCGGGCTTCGACGCCAAGCCCATCCGGGTGCGGGCCCGTGGCTCGAAGGGCGGGCGCGTGCACATCGTGTGGATCGGCGTGCGCCGGGCCCAGCCCCCCGCCTGGCAGCAGCGCCGCCGGTAGCCCCAGGGCCGCCCGACCAACCGCCGCCCGACCGCCGCCCGACCGCGGGCACCCCGCCCCGACCCCCTCACTGCGTCCCGTGCCACCCGGCGCCACGCAGGGCTGCGCCCAGGGCCAGGGCCGCGCTGCCGCGCACGACCCACCGGGGCCCAAGCGCTGCGACGGGCGAGGCCGGGCGCTGCGACGGGCAAGGCCCTGCGCCGGCGCGGGCCGCACAGGGGACATCAAGGTGAGCTGAGGGGGGTGGGGCCCGCAGGCCCGGCCAGCGCGGCCCAGAGGGGCCAGCGCCGGCGGGGGGATCACGCGGGGGGGCGGATCACTTCTTCTGGCAGCCCTTGCGGGTCACGATCACGAACTCCACGCGGCGGTTGTCGGCGCGGCCCTTGGCCGTGCTGTTGTCGCCGATGGGCTTGCTCTCGCCGAAGCCCTTCACCTGCAGGCGATCCGCGGCGATGGACTTGCCCACCAGGTACTCGCGGACGCTCGCGACGCGCTTCTCCGACAGGGTCTGGTTGTAGCCGTCGGGGCCCTCGGAGTCGGTGTGCCCCTCGATGCGCATCAGGGTGATGTCGGGGTGGCTGGTCAGCACGCCAGCGATCTCGTCGAGCAGCGCGTAGCTGCGCTTCTGGATGATCGCCTTGTCGACGTCGAAGTGCACCTTGTCGTCGATGACGAGCTTCTCGCAGGTGACCACGACCTTCTGCTGGTCGGGGCAGCCGTCCTCATCGTCGACGTCGTTCTTCGTCTCGGGATCGATGGGGCACTTGTCGTCCACGTCGAGGATCCCGTCCTGGTCGTTGTCGGGATCGGGGCAGCCATCGGCGTCCTCGAAGTCGTCCTTGTCCTCGGGCTCCATCGGGCACTTGTCGTCGGCGTCCATGACCCCGTCGGCGTCGTTGTCGGGATCGGGGCAGCCGTTCTCGTCCTCGAAGCCGTCCTTGTCCTCGGGCTCCATCGGGCACTTGTCGTCGGTGTCCAGGATGCCGTCGGCGTCGTTGTCGGGATCGGGGCAGCCGTTCTCGTCCTCGAAGCCGTCCTTGTCCTCGGGCTCCATCGGGCACTGATCGGCGGTGTCGAGGATGCCGTCCTGATCGTTGTCGGCGTCGAGGCAGCCGTCGTCGTCCTCAAAGCCGTCCAGGTCCTCGGGGCCAGCCGAGCAGCCCTCGTCGGGGGCGATGATCCAGTGCAGGCCCAGGAAGGCGCGCCAGTCGGGGCTCCCGATGCCCTGCACCACACCGGCGCCACCACCGGCGGTCACGGCGACCGCCGGGACCGGGAACCAGTGCACGCCGAGCAGCGCCTCAACCGGCACCTCTTCGACGTCGATGGTCTTGGCGAGCACGGGCACCTGGCTGTTGACCTCGGGCACGATGTGCACGGTGTCGGCCACCGGGAAGTCCGCCGACAGGCCGGCGGTGAGCACGTCCTTGACCTCGACGTTGCGCAGGCCGGCGTTGTCACGCAGCTGCCAGCCCAGGTTCGTGGCCAGGGCGATGCCGCCCGCAAACACGTAGTCCATGAGCAGGCGGGGCTCAGCGCTCCACTCGCCGCCGTTGAACTCGCTCTTGTCGCCGGTGGGGATGCGCACGTCGATGGCCACACCCAGCGAGAACCCGCTGGGATCGGCGGCCGTGCCCTGGCTGAAGAGGTTCACCTGCGGGATCACGCGGATGTCACCCAGGCTCACGCCGCCGTTGGGCAGCTCGCTGGTGCTGAACCCGGCGATGGGGCTGTCCCCGTCCTGCCAGATGACCATCGGCGCGTCGATGCCGATGCGGTAGCGCTTGCCGAAGGCCACGGCCGCCTGCACGTCCGCCGTCAGCAGATCGCTGACCAGGGCGCCCACGCGATCGCCGTTCAGGTCGCGCACCACCAGCGGGTTGCGCGCGTAGTTGGCCATGACACCCAGCGAGAACCGGGGCCCGTCGAAGGGGCGCGCCGAGAACTGGCGCAGGTAGTCGAGGCCCGGGTCCGTCGCCGGGTTGAAGTTCTGCACCGAGAAGCCCTCGGCCTGAGCGGCCTGGGGCGCCGACACCAGCATCGCAGCGGCGACCGCGGTCGCGCCCACGGCGCCCACCGCGCGGCGGCGGCGGAAGCCCAGCAGGCCGAACAGGGCCAGCAGCCACAGCGCGCCGAAGCCCGACGGCTGGTCGGCCGTCACGTCGCAGCCCGCCCACGCGCCACCGCCCACCTCGGTGGGGATGTCGTCGGCGCCGTTGAGGGGATCGTCGCCGTTGGCGACCTCGTCGCCGTCGTTGAGGCCACCCCCATCGGAGTCGGGGTTGTTCGGATCCGTGCCGAGCATCTCCTCGAGGTCGTCGGAGAGGCCGTCGCCGTCCGCGTCGCCGTCGACGTCGTCGGCCGGATCGTTCGGATCGCTCTCGCCGTCGTCGATGGCGCCGTTGCCGTTGGTGTCCTCGGCGCCGTCGTTCAGGCCGCCGGCGTCGGTGTCGGCGTTGGTCGGATCCGTGGTCGACTCGGGATCGGCGTCCGGCACGAAGACGGCCGGATCGGTGCCGAGCAGCGGGCCGTCGCCATCGGGATCGGCCACGCCCTCAACCACGCCCTGCTCGGTGCCGTCCTGCACGCCGTCCGCGTCGGAGTCGGCGTCGATGGGGCTGGTGTCGCCGGCGGCCTCGTCACCATCGGACAGGCCATCGTCGTCGGTGTCGGCGTCGGTGGGATCGGGGTCGGTGCCAGCGTCGAACACGCCGTCCTCGCCCACCTCGTCGCCGTCGTCGATGCCGTCGCCGTCGGTGTCGGCCACGCTCGGATCGGTGCCCAGGGCCTCCTCCTCGGCGTCGTCCAGGCCG
>JAUHVS010000454.1 GCA_030424955.1 bacterium
CGAGAGCTATGGCAGCGACGACTGCGTAGGGGTCGACTACCTGACCCGGCTCGACACGCTCACGCCCTGGCTGGACGCCCACCTGCTCCGCGGCGGTGAGCCCTGCGGCGACGTGGACTATCAGGGCGCCTGCGCCGGTGACGTCGCGGTGTGGTGTGATGACTACGGCCGGGTCGCCCAGCGCGACTGCACCCAGGAGGCCCAGACCTGCGGCTTCGCGGGCAGCAACGTCGGCTACTACTGCGTCGACAAGAGCGGCCGCGCCGACAACGGCGGGGTCGCGCCTGCCGGCGCCGAGGCCGCCGCCCCGCGCACGCTCAACGGGGGCTGCGCTCAAGGCGACGGGCGGGGCGACGGGCCGGGCCTGGTGGCCCTCGCGCTGCTCGCGCTGGGCCTGCGCCGCCGCCGACGGGCCGCCTGAGCCGGCAGGCCTGGGCCGCGCCCGCTCGCCCCCCCTGCTTCGGGCTCGACAGGCCCTCGCAAGTCGCTGATGGTCTTGAAGGATCACGCGGCTGTCACCCAACCGCCACACGAATCCGGGAAGAGTCCGCAACCGCGGGGCGCTGCCCTGCCCCCTCCGACCGCGAGGCTTGAGCGATGTCTCCCCTGATCCTCATCGTCGAAGACGAGCGCGACCTGCTCACGACCCTCGAATACAACCTGGAGCGTGAGGGCTACCGCACCCGCACCGCCGCCACGGGCCGCGAGGCCCTCGAGCAGGCCAGCCGCCAGCCGCCGCCCGACCTGATCCTGCTCGACCTGATGCTGCCCGATCTGGCCGGCACCGAGGTGGCGCGCAAGCTGCGCATCCAGGACGCCACCAAAGAGATCCCCATCATCATGTGCACCGCGAAGGGCGAGGAGATCGACCGCGTGGTGGGCTTCGAGGTGGGCGCCGACGACTACGTGGTCAAGCCCTACAGCGTGCGCGAGCTGATGCTGCGGGTGCGCGCCGTGCTGCGCCGCGCCACCCCCGGCGTGGTCGAGAGCGACGACTTCGACTTCGGCCGCCTGAAGGTGGACGTGCCCGGCCACCGCGCCTGGGTGGACGGCGAAGAGGTCCGGCTGACCGCCCTGGAGTTCCGGCTGCTGGTCACCTTCCACACCCGCCGCGGCCGCGTGCAGACCCGCGAGCGCCTGCTGAGCGACGTGTGGGGCTACCAGGCCGAGGTCACCACCCGCACCGTCGACACCCACGTCAAGCGCCTGCGCGAGAAGCTCGCGGGCGCCGGCGAGTACATCGAGACCGTGCGCGGCGTCGGCTACCGCTTCCGCTCGCGCCCGGAGGGTGGTGACACTTGAGCCGAGCGGCTCGATCGGGCTTCACCGCGCCCCGCTCCCTCGGCGTGCGCGCGCGCCTCTTCCTGGTGTCCGTCGCCCTCATCTTGTCGATGGGCGCCACCAGCGCCGTCTATCTGGAGTTCGAGCTGCGCCGAGAGCTCGAGGCCCGCATCGCGGCCGAGCTGGAGCGCCACGCCCGCACGGCCATCGCGCTGCTGGGCGATGGCCACAGCCCCGAGGCCCTGCTGGTGCGCCTCTCGGCCGCCACCGACGCGCGCTTCACCGCCATCGATCCGCAGGGGCGGGTGGTGGCGGACTCCGCGCTCCGCGTCGACCAGCTGCCGGCCCTCGACAACCACGCTGAGCGCCCCGAGATCCTGGCCGCCCGCGCAGGCCGGGTGGGCGTCGCCCGCCGCGCCAGCGCCACCCTGGGCCAAGAGCTGATCTACGTCGCGGTCCCCCAGCCCAAGGGGCCGATCCTGCGGGCCGCGGCCCCCCTGGCCACCATCGACGCGGCGGTGCACAAGATGCACCTGCTCCTCGCCGTGGGCAGCGCCCTGGGCCTGGCCGTCGCGCTGTTCATGACCGGGCTCGCCAGCCACCTCATGGCCCGGCCGCTGCGGGAGCTGCTCGAGACCGCCCGCGCCCTCGCGGAGCGTCACGGCCGCAGCCCCCTGCCCGCCGCGGCCGACGAGCTGGGCGGCCTGGCCACCAGCATCGACCGGCTGGGACACCGCCTGCAGGAGGTCGTGGGCACCCTGGCCGCCGAGCGCGACCGCATCGAGGCCGTGCTCGAGGGCATGGACGAGGCCGTGATCGCCCTGGACCACGACGGCCGCGTGGTGCTCGTCAACCGGGCCGGCCTCGCCCTCTTCGGCCTCACCGCCGTCCCCGAGGGCCGCCCCCTGCTCGAGGCCGTGCGGGTCCCCGCGCTGCACGACGCCCTGGGCCCCGCCCTCGCCGGCGAGGCCCGCAGCGTCGAGGTCACCCTGCCGGGCCCCGAGCCGAAGCACCTGCTCGCGCGGCTCACGCCCCACAAGACCCTGCAGGGCGTGGTCATCGTCATGCTGGACGTCACCCGGCTGCGGCGCCTCGAGACCGTGCGCCGCGACTTCGTGGCCAACGTCAGCCACGAGCTGCGCACCCCGGTCAGCGTCATCCGCGCCAACGCCGAGACCCTGCTCGCGGGCGCGCTGCACGACGAGCGCCGCGGCCCGGTGTTCCTCGAGGCGATGATCCGCAACACCGAGCGCCTCAGCGCGCTCATCAGCGATCTGCTCGACATCGCCCGCATCGAGTCGGGCAAGTACCCCATCCACCCGGCCGCCGTGGCCGTGGCCGCGCCCGCAGCGGACGCCCTGGAGGCCGTCGGGCCCCTCGCCCGCACCCAGGGCACCCGCGTCACCGTGGCGCTCACCCCCGACCTGTGGGTGCGCGCCGACGCCAAGGCCCTGACCCAGGTGCTCACCAACCTGCTCGAGAACGCGGTGAAGTACATCCCCGCCGGCGGGCACGTGGAGCTGCACAGCGAGACCGTGGGCGAGCGGGTGCGGCTCGAGGTGCGCGACGACGGCCCGGGCATCGGCCGCGAGCACCACGACCGCATCTTCGAGCGCTTCTACCGCGTGGATCCGGGCCGCTCGAAGGAGATGGGCGGCACCGGCCTGGGGCTGTCCATCGTCAAGCACCTGGTGCAGGCCATGGGCGCCACGGTGAGCGTGCACGACAACACGCCCCACGGCGCCATCTTCCGCGTCGAGCTGGCGACGGCGCCGCCCAAGATCGCCCGCCCGTCCGTCGCGCCGGTGGCCTCGGTACCGGATCGTCCGGCCGATTTCACCTGAAGGTCACGCAATCTCGCTACGTTGCGCCGGCCATGATCTCAGGGAGCCGCCGTGCCTTCGGCCTCGTCCCATGGTAGCGCGTCGACCCACCGGGTTGCGGCCCCCGCCGCCGGGGCGGCCACGTCCGCCATGAGCTCGCCGGGCTCGCGCGGCGGCCTGGCGATGGGCCCGATGGCCGCCCTCAGCGCTGCGCTGACGGCCCTGCTCAGCGTCTTTGGCCGGCGCAGCACGCCCCCCCCCACCACGGAGCCCCCGCTGGGCGACGACGACCTCGACGGCATCCGCGAGCGCCTGCTGTACATGGCCGGCCTCGTGGAGCAGATGGTCACCGACGCCGTGACCGCCATCCGCACCCGGGACGCCGGCCTGGCCCGCCGCATCATCGCCGCCGACGACGCCGTCGACGCCGAGGAGCGCCACATCGACGCCCGCTGCCAGGCCGCCCTGGAGCACCGGGGCACCGGCCACGGTCGGGTCGCGCTGCTCACGCGCACCATGAAGATGGTGACCGATCTGGAGCGCATCGCCGATCTCGCTGTGAGCATCGCCCGGCGCACCGAGCGGCTGGCTGAGCGCCCCAACACCCCGTCGGACCAGCACCTGCCGGGCCTCGCCCACATGGTGCAGACCATGGTGAGCGACGCCGTCGACGCCTTCGTGCGCAGCGACGCCGCCCTCGCCCGCGCGGTCATCGCCCAGGACGACGTGGTGGACGTGCGCTTCCACGCCTACCGCCGCGCCACCGTGCGCTGGATGGAGGCCGAGGCCGGCCGCGCCCGCGTGGGCCTCGACCTGCAGAGCGTGGGCAAGCGCTTCGAGCGCATGGCCGATCACGCCACCAACCTGGCCGAGCACGTGATCTTCATGGTGGACGGCGACGACGTGCGCCACCGCCGCCCCTGATCAGCGCCCCGCGCCGCCCGGCCCGTCCCCGCTACTCCCACTCAGCGCCGTCATCGACGCCGCCCGCGAAGCGGTCCAGCGGCTGCCAGCGGCACGCGCAGTTCGCAGCGCACACCAGATCGCCCACCTGCCAGTAGGCCGTCTGCTCGCCGGCCGGCGGGTGGTGGCTCCGGCTGCTGCCGTCGGGCAGCAGCACCGTCACCGTGGCCTCGATGGGATCAAAGGGCGCCTCGCCCGAGTAGTTGTGCACCACGTAGCGGTACGTGCCCACCTCGCAGCGGAACAGCGTGGTGATCTCCGGCCCCTGGCTGTCGGTGTCGTCGGTGTCGAGGTAGGCGTACGGCGGCGCCGCGGCCTGGCCGCGATCACCGTACGACACGTGGAACCGCCCACCGTCCGCCAGCGGCCCCGTGAAGTGCGCGTCCAGATCGCTCGGCTGCGCGCCCCACGACAGGATGGCCTGGAACCGCGGCCGGCTGATCACCAGCGCCTCACCGATGGCCTCACAGCCGGGATCGCCGCAGGCCGCCACCGCCGCCTGGGTGGTGTGCACGATGGGCCCGACCACCCCCGAGACGCCCACGCCCACGATCTCGACCGTCGAGCCCCGCCGCAGCTCCAGGCAGGCGCACCCGTCTGCGCCCGTGGTGGCCTCGCTGCGGCCGTTGTAGTCGCGGCCCGCCGCCTCGATGACCACGCCGGCGGTGGGCCCGCCCTCGCCGTCCGTCACGCACACGATCCCGCAGGTCGTCTCCATCACCTGGTCGGCGTTCCACCACGACAGGTGGGGCAGCACGGCGTCGCACACGCCGTCGGCGCAGCCCGTCAGCGTGCCCTCCCCCACCCAGCGCCCTGTGCCCTCGTCGAAGGACCACAGCGGCACGGTGTCGGCCGTGCCGGGGGACACCGGCAACGCGAGCCCCGCCGTCGACCCCGGCGCCAGGTTCACCAAGGCCCCGCTCGCGTCGGTGATCTCCACAGCCACGGCACCAAAGCTCTCCAGGCGCCCCGCCTCATCGGTCAGGAAGTCGCCGGGGAAGGCCGCCAGCTCCTCGGGCGCGGTGGCGTCCAGCCGCGCCAGCCGCGCCGTCACCTGCCCGGTCGCGCCCACTACGCCGGGGCCGAAGCTCACCCGGGCCCCCCGCGCCTCCAGCGCGCCGCCCGCGGCCACGTCGAAGGTCGTGCTCGCCTCGAAGGCCAGCAGCCGCCAGCGCACATAGGTCGACGTGCCCGCGCCGACGGTCACCGGGCGCACCACCCGCGGGCGGTCGGGGTGGGTGATCTGCACCAGCACCCGCTCCCCCGCCGGCAGCTGGTCCAGGGTGAAGAAGCCCTGCTCGTTGGAGGCCACCGAGCGCCCACCCACGGTGATGGTGGCGCCGGCCACCGGCCCGGCCCCCCGGGCGTCGCTCAGCAGCCCCACCACGGCCCCGGT
>JAUHVS010000455.1 GCA_030424955.1 bacterium
GAGGACAAGACCGAGTACGTGACCCGGCTGGGCGAGTACATCGCCGACCGGCGCATCACCCTCGAGGTCTGCCTGACCAGCAACATGCAGACCAACCCCAACATGAGCACGCTGGCCGAGCACACCTTCAAGAAGCTGCGCGAGGCCCGCCTGTCGACCACCATCTGCACCGACAACCGCACGGTGTCGAACACCACCGTCAGCCGCGAGCTGATGCTGGCGGTGCAGCACCTGGGCCTCGACCAGCACGACCTCAAGTCGATCATCGTCTACGGCTTCAAGCGCAGCTTCATGCCGGGCACGTACCTCGAGAAGCGCGCCTACGTGCGCCACATCATCGACTACTACGACCAGATCGTGGCCGAGCACACCCAGAAGCTGGTCAAGGCCCCCCTCGAGCTCAACGGGTGACAGGCTGGGGCCTGCGCTGGGCGGCCCTGGCCCTGGGCGGCTGCCTCGCGGTCACCGGGGGCGCCGGCCTGGGCGGCTGCGACGCCGCTGAGCAGACCCCGTACGTCGCCCCCGATCAGGCCCCCCTGCCCTTCCGCGACGCCGAGCCCCTGCGCGACGGCCTGGTGGTGTTTGACGACGCCGCCCTCACCACCGAAGACGCCGCCATCCGCACCGAGGCGGGCATCTGCCAGACCGGCGACCTGATCGGCGTGGCCTGCGCCCCCAACGGGCAGGGCATCGGCGGAGCCGAGGTGGTGGCCCTCACCACCGACTGCTTCGGCGAGCCCCGCGAGGTGCGGGTCATCGCCGACGCCCGCGGCCGGTTCCGGCTGGCGAACCTGGCGCCCGGCCCCACCGAGGTCAACGTGCGCCTGGGCAGCTTCTTCGCGCGCTACCAGGCCGAGGTCACCGCCAACCTCGCGCGGCCCGTCAACGGCGACAACGAGAAGCTGTGCCTCGCCGCCGACGCCACCCGGCTGGCGGTGCTCACCGGCGACTTCGACCGCATCCAGTCGGTGCTGGGCGGCCTGGGCTTCGAGTACGACCTGTACTGCGGCGACCGCACCAACCACCGGCCGGCGCGCCAGCTCCTCGCCGACCGGGCCCTGCTGGGCCAGTACGACATCCTGTTCGTCAACTGCACCAGCGGCATCGACCTGGGCAACACCGACGCCGACGTGCAGGCGGCGATCACCAACCTGCGCTGGTTCGTCGAGCAGGGCGGCTCGCTGTATGTGAGCGATCTGTCGGCCGACTTCGTGCGCCGGGGCTGGCCCGGGGTGGTGGAGTTCATCGCCAGCCAGAGCCCGCCGTCGGACGGCGAGGACTGCTGCGTCTGCGCCGACTGCCCGCCGGCCTGCGTGGTGGATCCGCCGGTCCCCGCCCGCGTCTGCGAGGGCTGCTGCCCCGACGACAACAGCCTGCCTGCCGAGTGCCGCGGGTTCTCGGGCACCGGCGGCCAGGGCGCCGGCGGCGAGGTGCAGGGCACCATCACCAGCGACTTCCTGGCCCGCTACCTGTCGGCGGCGCAGCTCTCGGTGAACTTCAACCTGGGCGCCTGGGTGCAGATCGCGAGCGTGCGCGACGACGTCGAGGTGCTGGTGGCCGATCCCAGCGGGCGCCCGCTGATGGTGCTGTTCGAGCCCACCCCGGGGGGCGGGCGGGTGGCCTACACCAGCTTCCACAACCACGCGCAGGCCACGGCCTCCATGCGGATCATCCTGGAGGCGCTGGTGTTCCGCCTGTAGCGGGCCCCGGCGCCTCACCGGCCGCGGGCGCGGCCTCCGGGGGGCACGCGCCCCACCGCCGCCCGGCGGCCTCGAGCCGTGGCCCCGCGGGGGTCTGCACCACCTGCTCCGGCCGCCCGTCGGCGTCCAGATCCACCGGGCCCACCGCCTGGGGCGTCGCCCCCGCCGGCGTCCACCGCCACAGCCCGTCCGCCGGCGCCGACAGCACCAGCCGCGGCGCGCAGGGCCCCGGCCCGCGGTCGATGACCGTCGCCGCCCCCAGCGCCACCCCCGGCGGGACCAGGTCCAGGCAGTCCTGGGGCCCCCGCAGCTCCACCCACAGCGGGTCGTAGCAGGCCACCGCCGTCCCGTGCGTGCCGGTGACGTTGAGCAGCACCGCAGCCCGCCCGCGGGGCCCCGGGCGGACCCCGTTCGAGGGGGTCCAGCCGCAGGCGCTGAGGGCGAAGGGGGTGGCCAGGCAAAGGCCGAGGTAGCCGAGACGCGTCATGGGCCCGTACCCTGGCGCGCATGGCCGAACGCCGCAACCTGCTGATGCCCGACGTGCCGCGCTGGCCGAGCGACCAGCCCGTCATCGAGCTGATCGACGTGCACAAGGCCTTCGGCGACCAGGTGGTGCTCGACGGCCTGTCCTTGTCCATCAAGACCGGCGAGACCACCGTGGTGGCCGGCCAGTCCGCCAGCGGCAAGTCGGTGCTGCTGCGCATGATGAACGGCCTGACCCTGCCCGATCGCGGCACGGTGAGGCTCTTCGGCGAAGACCTCGCGCGCATCAACGAGCGCGCCCGCACCCAGCTCCGCAAGCGCATCACCATGGTGTTCCAGAACTACGCGCTCATCGACTCGATGACCGTGGCGCAGAACATCGGCTTCCCGCTGCAGCAGAACACCAAGCTCAGCAAGCCCGAGATCCTCAAGCTCGTGCAGGACCTGCTCGAGATGTTGGAGCTGCCCGAGGCCATCGACCGCATGCCCAGCGACCTGAGCGGCGGCATGAAGAAGCGGGTGGCCCTGGCGCGGGCGGTGGTCAGCAACCCCGAGGTGGTGCTCTTCGACGAGCCCACCACCGGCCTCGACCCGGTGATGATCGAGTTCGTCGATGAGCTGATCCGCCGCACCCAGCAGGAGTTCGCGATCACCTCGGTGATCATCAGCCACGACATGGCCAGCAACCAGCGGCTGGCCAACACTTTGGCGATCCTGGCCGAGGGCCGCATCGTGGCCAGCGGCGACTTCGACGCCGTGTGCGCCGATCCCCACCCCGCCGTGCAGGCCTTCATGGCCAACGCCGTCACCGAGCGCCTCGAGCGCGAGGCCCCCATCGAGGGCGGCGAGCCGGTGGCGTGGCAGCCCGCGCCGGACCCCACGCCGGCGGTGGCCGAGGTCACCGGGCTGCACAAGCGCTTCGGCCCCAACCACGTGCTCAAGGGCATCGACCTGACCATCCCGAAGGACCGGATCACCGTGGTGATCGGCGGCTCGGGCTCGGGCAAGTCGGTGCTCATCAAGCACATCATCGGGCTGTTCACGCCCACCGAGGGCAAGGTGGTCACCCTGGGCGAGGACTGGGCCACCCTCAACAGCCGCGAGCAGCAGCGGCTGCGGGGCCAGATCGGCATGCTCTTCCAGGGGGCGGCGCTCTTCGACTCCATGACCGTGCGCGAGAACATCGCGTTCCCGCTGGCCGAGGGGCAGCGGCTGAAGGGCCGCACGGTGCGCGAGCAGGTCGAGGCCATCGCCGAGCAGACCCGGGTCAAGGACATCCTCGACCGCTTCCCGGCCGACGTCAGCAACGGCGAGCGCAAGCGCGTGGGCCTGGCCCGCGCGCTCATCACCCGGCCCAAGATCATGATCTACGACGAGCCCACCACCGGGCAGGACCCCATCATGATGCGGCGGGTGGACGACATGATCGTGGAGGCCAGCGAGACCTTCGACATCACGAGCATCGTGATCAGCCACGACATGCTCTCGACGTTCCGCATCGCCGACAAGATCGCCATGATCTACAAGGGCCACCTGGTGGCGGCGGGCACCCCCGACGAGCTGCGCGGCTGCCCCGACGAGCGGGTGCAGCAGTTCATCTACGCCGGCTCGAGCTGAGGCCGCGGCCTGCGGGGCCTCGCTCAGTCGGCGTACAGGCCGGGCACCGACAGGTACTTGTCGCCGCGATCACACACGATGAACGCGATGACGCTGCCCGGGGCCGCCGTGCGCGCCACCTGCAGGGCCGCCCAGCAGGCGCCGCCGCTGGAGATCCCCGCGAAGATCCCCTCCTCGCGGGCCAGCAGCCGCACGTGGGCCTCGGCGGTAGGGCGGTCCACCAGCAGGATCTCGTCCACCCCCGCCGGGTCGTAGATCTTGGGCAGGTAGGCCGGCGACCACTTCCGGCTGCCCGGGATCTTGTGGCCATCCTGGGGCTGCACGCCCACCACCTGCAGGTCCGGCCGCTGGCTCTTCAAGAACCGCCCCGTGCCCATGATGGTGCCGGTGGTGCCCATGCTCGCCACGAAGTGGGTCACGGCGCCGTCGGTGTCCCGCCAGATCTCGGGCCCGGTGGTGCGGAAGTGCATCTCGGGGTTCGCGGCGTTCGAGAACTGATCGATCATGAAGTGCGTGCCGGCGGCGTGCAGGCTGCGGGCCATGTCGATGGCCACCTCCATGTCGTCGGCCAGGATCACCTCGGCCCCGTAGGCCGCCATGGTCACCCGGCGCTCGGCGGTGGCCGAGGCCGGCATGATCAGGGTGATGGGCCGCTTCATCAGCGCCGCGATCATCGCCAGCGCGATGCCCGTGTTGCCGCTGGTGGCCTCGACGATGCGCTTGCCCTCGAGCAGGCCGGCGTCGGCGGCGGCGGTGATCATCGCCAGGGCGGCGCGATCCTTCACCGAGCCCCCCAGGTTGGTGCCCTCGAGCTTGGCGAGCACCGTGACATCGTCGCGCCCCACCACCCGCTGCAGGCGTCGCAGGGGCGTGTCGGCGATCAGGCGGGCGAACCCGTGTTCCTCAGGCAGCATGATGGCTCCTCAGACAGCGCAAGGCGGGAGTGTAGCCACAGGCCGGGGTGCCAGGGCCAGCCGCCCGTGCGAGGCCGCCGCCCGCCCGCCTGCGCCGGCCCGCGCGAGGTTTGGCCCCGCCGACCGCGCCGTTTTGGGTAGATTCGCCCCGCCCGTGCCCGCCGAGGAGGCCTGCCATGCTCCGCAACCCTGTGCAAATGTCCGACCGCGCGCTCGGCCCCGACCGCACGATGGACGCCGCCCGCCTGGGCGCCATCACCGACACCCTGCTGGCCAGCTACGATCACGACCTGCCCGCCGACCAGATCACCCTGCCCAACCAAGAGGCCGTGGTGCGGGTGCTCAACGAGTGCCGCCGCCTGCTGTTCCCGGGCTACTACGCCGAGGAGCCGCTGCCCGAGTCGAGCTGCCGGTTCAAGGTCGGCACCTGGCTGTGCGAGCTCTACAACGACCTGGCGCAGCTCATCTGGCGGGGCCTCGCCCACGCGCGCCCCGACGCCGATCGCGCGGCGCTGCGCACCGAGGGCCGCCAGATCGCGGCCGACTTCGTGGAGTGCCTGCCCGCCATCCGCGAGGCCCTCAAGCAGGACGCCCAGGCCGCCCTGGACGGCGATCCGGCCGCGGGCAGCCTGGAAGAGGTCATCCTCACCTACCCGGGCTTCGAGGCCATCACCGCCCACCGGGTGGCCCACTGGCTGTACAGCGCGAAGGTGCCCTACATCCCGCGGGCGATGTCGGAG
>JAUHVS010000456.1 GCA_030424955.1 bacterium
GCCGCTGACGACGAGTACGGCCCCGGCGGCTCGGGCACCCCCGGCCGGCGCTGATCCCGTGAGGCCGCCGCCCCAGCCGACCTGATCGGCGGGGCGGCCTCAGCTCGCTAGCCCCGGGCGCCCACGCCGACGTTGCCCGGCTCGCCCGGCAACACCTTCTCGCCGTCGCCGGTCCCGGCGACCGGCCCGCCCAACACCGCCTCCAGCGCGTCACACACCGCCCGGATGACCGTGACCCGGGCCGTGCGCTTGTCGTCGCCGGGCACGATGTGCCACGGCGCCGTGCGGGTGCTGGTGCGCTCGATCATGTCGTGCACCGCCAGCTCGTAGGCGCCCCACTGCTCGCGGTTTCGCCAGTCCTCGTCGGTGATCTTCCAGCGCTTGTGGGGCGTCTCCAGCCGCTCCTGGAAGCGCCGGGCCTGCTCCTCCTGGGTGATGTGCAGCCAGAACTTCACCACCACCATGCCGTGCTCGGTGAGCCGGGCCTCGAACTGGTTGATCTCGGCGTAGGCCCGCTGCCACTCGGCGTCGGTGGCGAAGCCCTCGACCCGCTCCACCAGCACCCGGCCGTACCAGGAGCGATCGAAGATGGTCACGCGGCCCGCCCGCGGCAGGTGCCGCCAGAACCGCCACAGGTAGTGGTACTGGTTCTCCTCTTCGGTGGGCGCGGCGAAGGGCAGCACCTGGTACTGCCGGGCGTCCAGGGCGCGGGTGATGCGCCGGATGGCGCCCCCCTTGCCGCCGGCGTCCCAGCCCTCGAACACCAGCACCGTCGACACCCCCCGCAGGAACGCCTCGCGCTGCAGGGCGTGCAGGCGCCCCTGCTGCTCGGCCAGGCTCGTGCGGTAGAGCTCCTTGGCCATGCGCTTGGCCGGCATCTGCACCGTCGACAGGATGTTCGCGGTGGGCACCGAGAAGGGGGCCACGTCGGACGCCTCGGGGGCCTCCGCCGCCACCGACGCGGCCCGCGCCGCGGCGGCCGCGTCCTCGGCGTCCAGGCGGCGCTGGATGGCCTCCAGGAGCGACGTGCCCACCCGCAGGCTGCGGTAGCGGGCGTCGGTGCCCTCGACGATCATCCAGGGCGCCCGGGCCGTGCTCGTGCGCTGGATCATGCGCTCGGCGGCCGCGACCACCTGGTCGTGCTGCTCGAGCTCGGCCCAGTCGTGATCCGACACCCGCCAGGCGGTGAGCGGATCGGCGCTGAGGGCCTCGAGGCGCTCGCGCTGGGCGTCCTTGCCCAGGTGCATCCAGAACTTCAGCACCATCGCGCCGTCGTCGGCCAGCGTGCGCTCGAAGGCCGCGATGGTGTCGAGCATGTCGTCGAAGTGCCGCTGATCGGCCCGCCCGGCGATGCGGTCGCGCAGGGGCCGCTCGTACCAGGCGGAGTCGAGCATGCCCAGCTGGCCCCGCGGCGGGAGCGCCAGCCAGAACTTCCAGAAGGGCGGCCGCTCCCGTGCGTCCTGGGTGGGATCATCGAAGGCCACGGTCTTGATCCAGCGCGGATCCATCCACTCGTTGAGCAGGTTGACCGTCTCGCCGGTCCCCGCCTTCTGGATGCCCGCGAAGATGACCACCACGGGCAGCTTGTAGTCCCGGAGCCGCGCCTGCACCTGGAGCAGCGCGGTGCGCAGCGGGGTCTCTTGCGTGTCGTAGGTGGCCTTGTCGACCGCCTGGCCCAGCTCTGCCGTCTCAAGCATCGCGCGTATGTCCCCTGTCGTTGATTTTCGCAGCGCTCGTCCCCGATGGTGATCCCATGAGCGAGCCCACCGTCGAGCCCATCATCGAGCACATCACCGCCCTTGACGACTTCCAGGCCCGAGTCCTTGAGGCGGGGGTGCCGGTGGTCGTCGACTTCTGGGCCGAGTGGTGTGGGCCGTGCAAGACCTTGGCCCCCCGCTTCGATCGCCTGGCCAGCCGCTACCACCCGGCCGTGCGCTTCGTGAAGGTCGACACCGAGCTCAGCGGCGAGATCGCCGACCGCATGGGCATCCGCAGCCTGCCGACCCTGATGCTGTTCTGGCGAGGCGAGATCAGCCGCGTGATGATCGGGACGCAGGCCGAGCCCGCGCTCGACAAGGCCGTGCGCAAGCTGAGGGACCGCGCCGACGGGAAGGGGCTGGTGGCCCGGCTGCTCAGCCGCCGCGGGGCGCCCGGAGCCGGGAACCCGTAGCGCGCGCGGCGGCCGCGCTGAGCCGCGATCAGGGGGCGGGCAGCTGCACGCAGGCCCCGTCGAAGAAGCGCGGCGGCGCGTCACAGGCCTGGGCCCGCACCACGCCGCCCGGGCCGGTGACCTCGGCCCCCACCGCCAGCGGCCGCCGGGCGGACTGCGCCAGCGCGGCCGCGAGCAAGGCCTGCGCCTCGGCGAGGCGGGCCACGGGCACCCCCCGCACCTGCACATCCGGCCGCCCGAACTTGGCCTCGCCGCGGGAGTAGACCCAGCGCCGCTCGCCGTCGGTGCGCACCGACAGGGTGTGGTGCGCGGCCGGGGCCAGCGCCGGCCGCATCAGCTCGGCTCGCCAGGCGTCGGCGGTCCAGGCCTTGCGGGCGATGAGGTCGAACACCAGCCCATCCCAGCGATCCGCCGCGTACAGGGCGGCCAGGCCGGCCAGCCGCACGTGGCCGCCCAGCGGCAGGCTCGCCGCGTCGCTGCGCAGGTACACCACCAGCCGCGCGGCCTTCACCTGGGCCTGCGCGGCGCCCGGCAGGGCCGCCGCCATGCCCTCGAAGGGCGCCAGGGGCACCCGGGGATCCGGCAGATCAGCGAAGTCCAGCGCGACGTCCAGGGCGTAGTCGGCGGGCGCCCAGGCCAGCCGCTGCCGCACGGGCGCGTAGCGGGCGCCCTGCCCCCCCACCGCCGCCCACATGCCGGGCACGGCGTCCGCCCCCTGCATGGCCTTGGGATCGGCGGTGAGCACGGCGTAGAGCTGGAGCGCGGGCGGCCCGACGTCGAAGACCTCGGGCGCGTCGTCCAGCGCGGGGCGCGGGGCGGGGGCGCCGCCGCAGCCCACCAGCGCCCCGGCGCACAGGGCCAGCGCAGCGATGGCCCGGCGGGCGGCGTCCACGGCGGGCCTCAGCTGTACTGCTTGCGCAGCAGCTTGCCGATGGTGCCCAGCTGCATGTTCGAGGTGCCCTCGTAGATCTTGCCGATCTTGGCGTCCCGGAAGAACTTCTCGACCGGGTACTCCTTGGTGAAGCCCACCCCGCCCAGGAACTCCACCGCCAGGGACGCCGCGCGCTCGGCCACCTGGCTCGAGAACAGCTTGGCCATGGCGGCCTCCTTGACGAAGTTGGCCCCGGCGTCCTTGAGGCGCGCCGCGTTGTAGACCATCAGGCGCGCGGCCTCGATCTCGGTGGCGAGCTGGGCGTACTGGAACTCCAGCCCCTGGAACTCGGCGATGGGCTGCCCGAACTGGGTGCGCTCCAGCATGTAGCGCATGGCGTAGTCGAAGGCGCCCTGGGCCAGGCCGATCATCTGCGCGCCGATGCCGATGCGCCCCTCGTTGAGGGTCTCGATGGCGATCTTGTAGCCCTTGCCCACCTCGCCCAGCACGTTGCCGGCGGGGACGATGCAGTCCTCCATGAGCAGCTCGGTGGTGCTCGAGGCGCGGATGCCGAGCTTGTCTTCCTTCTTGCCCACCGAGAAGCCGGGGAAGTCGCGCTCCACCAGGAACGCCGTGATGCCCTTGTAGCCCTTCGCGGGATCCACGTTGGCCAGCACGATGTAGAGCGAGGCCTCGGCGCCGTTGGTGATCCACAGCTTGCTGCCGTTGAGCACCCAGTCGTCGCCCCGGCGCTCGGCGCGGGTCTTGAGCGCGAAGGCGTCGCTGCCCGAGGTGGCCTCGGACAGGCAGTAGCTGCCGACCCACTCGCTGCTCATCTTGGGGAAGTACTTCGCCTGCTGCTCGGGGGTGCCCCAGCGCAGGATGGCGTTGTTGACCAGCGTGTTCTGCACGTCGACGAACACCGACACGCTCGGATCCACCTCGGCCAGGGCCTCGACGGCCAGGATGGCGGTGAAGAAGCTGGCGTCGGCGCCGCCGAGGGCCTCGGGCACCTCGACGCCCATCAGGCCCATCTCGAACAGCTTCGAGATGATCTTCGGATCCATCTTGGCCTCGGCGTCCATGCGGTGCACATGGGGCGCGACCTCGGCCTTGGCGAACTGCTGCACCGCCTCGCGGAACATCTGCTCGTCTTCGGACAGGCGGGTCAGGGGCTGGTGGGCAATGGGCTTGGACGTCATCGGGGCCTCCCGGTCAAACGATGCAGAGATCAACCACACCTGGGGGGGGTTTCGCCAGCCTCAGCGCCCGCTCATCAAGCAGGCCGACGCCCGCCCGGTGGCCCGGCTGCGCGGGGCACGGGCAGCGGCCCGGCGGGCACGCCGGCCAGACGCTGCAGCGGCTGTCTCGTCGGGGGGTGGGCGGCGGCCGCGGGCGCACGCGACGGTGCGCCCGGCCGGCCCAGTGGGGGGGCCCTCGGTGGGGGCTCAGGCCTGCTCGACCTCGCGGCGGGCCTGCATGGCCTTGCGGGCGAAGTAGACACCCGGGATCAGGCTGAAGAGAATCAGCGCGATGATCTCGGGCTCGGAGCCGCTGCCGCCCCCCCCGCCACCGGGCGGGTTGCCGCCCGCGCCCGCCAGCGCGTTGCCGGCAAACAGAAGAATCGACCCACCAGCCAGGCTCATCATTCGACGCATTCGAGCTCTCCTTCCGCGCCGCCATGGCGCATCCCGTCCACCCATGACCTTAGCGGGCCCCAGGGCGCTTTTCAACAACACCACTGTATTTTTCCACCCCTTCTCAAACAATATCAGTTTTCGCCGCCGCTACGACACCAAAAAACAGCCTGAGACTGACAACCAATCGGCGGCTGCTGGCGTCTTAGTCGGCATCCCACCGCAGGAGCGTGCATGCGAGCTGACGGCCTGACCCAGGGCGACGCCGAGACTGAGGCCCAACAGGGCGCACTGGCGCAGGTGCTCTCTGCCTTCGATCGCCGCGATCATCCGCCGGCCACCAGCCCGGATCTGGCCGGCTTCGCCGACGCGCTCACCGCCGCCGGGCTGCGGCCGGCGTCCCTGACGGCGACCCCCGCCGCGGCGCTGCGCCTGGTGGGCGACCGGGGCCTCGTGGCCCGCCAGGGCGAGGGCGCCACCGCGCGCTGGGTCGTGCTGTCCGGGACGGGCAAGAGGGCCGTCGCCCACGTCTTCCAGGGCGGCCACCAGCAGCGCAGCCGGGTGAACGCCAAGCAGCTCGCGTGGCTGATGGAGGTCGACCCCCAGGCGCCCATCGAGTGGCTGGCCCCCCGCGAGTCCCTGCCCCTGGACGCCCTGGGCATCGACGGGAGCCAGCCGCTCGCGAAGGACCGCAAGCCCTGGCGGCGCCTGCGCCAGCTCATCAACGTCGAGCGCCGCGACGTCTGGATCCTCGTCATCTACGCGGCCGTGACGG
>JAUHVS010000457.1 GCA_030424955.1 bacterium
GCACATCACCTCGACGGTGCTGCCGTTGGGGAAGTAGCGCTGTCTGCGTGCCATGCCCGGGCGCGCCCGCTCGCCGTCGCGTCACGGATCTATCGGACACTCAGCGCGGGTGTTGATCACGATCGGCACGTCTTGTACCTAAGCATCTGATCTCAAAGCGTATCCTTCCGTCCCGCGCCACCAGCCAAGGCTTGCCACGCCCCCCGCGCCGCCCGCATGGTACCCCCATGCACCTCGACCGCCGCTGGGCGCTGGCCCTGTGCTTCGCCACCTTCGGATTCTACGGGCTCACCACCGGCGCCGAGCGGCCCTGGGGGGACGGTGCGGTGCAAGCGCGGCAGGGCACGCGCCTGTGGACCGCCGGCCGCCTCGACCTCCCGGCCGAGGGGGCCCGGTACGCGTTCCGTGGTGCCGATGGCCAGCCCTATGGCCCCTTCTCCCTCGGGGTCACGCTCAGCATGGGGCCAGCCGTGCTCGCCACCGCCCTCATGGCCCCGCAGCGCAACGCCCCTGCCCTCTGGGCCGCCGCCCATCGCGTCGGCAACAGCCTGTGGGGCGCCCTGGCCATCGCCGCCTTCTTCGCCCTCGCCCGCACCCTCGGCGTCCCCCGCCGGCGCGCCCTCGTGGGCAGCGCGGTCTTGGCCGTCGCCACCCAGCTGTGGGTCTACGCGCACAGCGACTTCTCCGAGAGCTATCAGACCCTGGCGCTCCTGCTGGCGGTGCTCGCCGCCGTGCGCGCTGTGCGCGGCCGAGCGCGCCACCGCTTCATGTGGCTCGGCCTGGCCTGGGGCCACCTCATGTTGGCCAAGATGGTCTACTTCGCCCTGATCCCGCTGGGCCTCGCCTACGTCGCGCGCGGCCTCCGCGAGCACCCCCGCCGCCGCCGCGCGCTGGCCCTGGCCGTCGCCATCGCCACCCCCTTCGCCGTCGCCACCCTCAGCTACAACGCGCTCCGTACGGGCCACTGGCTGGGCACCGGCCGTCAGCTGGATCACTTCGCCGGTCCCCTCTCAGGCTCGCTTTGGGTCGGGCTCTACGGGCTGCTGCTGTCGAGCGGCAAGGGCCTGCTGTTCTTCGATCCAGCGCTGCTGCTCTCGGGCCTCGGCCTCCGCCGCTTCAGCCGCACCGCCCGCGCCGAGGCCTGGCTGATCGGCGGCGTCGTGCTCACGCTCCTGCTGATCTACGCCCGCTACGTGTTCTGGCACGGCGCCTGGAGCTACGGCCCCCGCTTCCTGACCTGCCTGATCCCCCTGATCTGGCTGCCCGTCCTCTGGGCCCCCCCGATGCGGGGCTGGGCCCGCCCGGCCGCCCTCAGCCTGGTGCTGGCCTCAACCGGCGTGCAGCTCCTGGGCTGCGCCCTGTACGCGGGCCACCACATCCACGCCAACAACCGGCTGCGCCGCGCGCTGTGGGGCAAGGGCCCCAACGACGCCTGTGGGTGGTGCCACCAGAACCACTACCTGGCGCACTTCGTCCCGCAGGCGTCGCCCATCGCCACCCACGCCTGGCTGCTCAAGCACCGGCTGCGGCCGTCTACCGACGCCGAGATGCGCGCCGACGCCCCGTGGGCCTACGCGCTGCCCCCCGCCGTCGTGCAGGCCGTCGAGATCGAGCGGCCCTACACCGACTTCTTCGTCCGCCGCCGCGCCGCCACCCAGCCGAAAGGGCTGGCGTACCTGGCCCTCGCCCTGCTGAGCTGTCTGGGCGGCGCCAGCTGGCTGCGCCGGCTCTGGCGCCGAGACCCCCAAGAGGAGGCCCCATGACTCGCCTGCCCTCACGCCGCGCCTGGGCGTCCTTGGCGCTGCTGGCCACCGGCCTCGCCGCCGGCTGCACGTCGAGCGGCGAGGGCGCCCCCGCGGCGCCGGCCACCGACGCTGGCCCCGCCGACGCCGCCCCCCCCGCCGATGCGGGCTGCGCGCCTCCGGGCTACGAGCGTGGTGCCTGCTGCGAGGCCGGCGACGGCCCGGGCGTCTGCGTGCCGGAGGGCTGCGCCACAACCCCGGCCGCGCCCCCTCAGTTCGACGAGCTCTGCCTGGGCCTCTGCGGCGAGCAGTGCGCCATCGGCGAGACCCTCGGGCCCTGCTGCGTGCTGACCGATCCGCCCGGCGCGGGCATCTGCGACGGCGATCAGTGCCGGGGCGCGAGCGGCCGCGAGCCCAACGCCCTGTGCGCGCGCCTCGCCGCGCTGCCCGCTGAGCTGGGCTGCGGGCGCCGCATCACCGGGACGCCGCTCGACGCCCCCTGCACCCGCGACGAGGAGTGCGACCTCGACCTGCGCTGCGTCGACGACGGCAGCAGCCCGAGCCGGTACTGCGCGCCCGGCTGCGGCGGCGCCGGCGCCACCTGCCCCGCCTGGTTCGCCTGTGTCGAGGGCCTGTGCGTGCGCGCCGGCCGCGTCGGCCAGGGCTGCATGACCTCCGAAAGCTGCCAGAGCGGCCAGTGCGTGCGGGTCGAAGGTGACATCCAGTACTGCACCGTCTCGTGCGACGCGCAGACCCCCTGCCCCGAGGGCCTCGCCTGCGACGCCGCCAACGAACTGTGCCTGCTGGGCATGGGCGAGTGATCCCGCGGCGCGCCCCCCACGCACACCGGCCATCCAGGCGCCCGCGCCGCCACCCTTGACCCCACGCCCGCGGCGCGGTCTGCTGGCCGCGCACCTGCCCGGGAGGCCGCATGCGCACCCTCGCCCCCGTCCTCGCCTTTGACCCGCTGAGCGTCGCCCTGCTCGCCACCAGCCTCATCGCGCTGGCTGCCGCTGGCTGCGCGGACGCGGAGGCCCCCCCGGCCACCCCCGCCCCCTTCACCGAGCACGCCGAGGCCGGCGACCTGGTGCCCTACGCCGGCGCCGGTGACAAGGCCGACGGCCTGCCCCCCAGCTTCGACGCCAACTTCGTGATCGGCGACGCCTTCTTCGTCAGCCACGACGCCGTCACCGCCAGCGACATCCAGGCGTTCTTCGAGGCCACGCCCTACGACGGCCGCCGCAGCTGGCTGGCCGACGAGCGCATCGGGGACCACAGCGCCGCCCAGGCCGTCGCGCGGGTCGCGGCCGAGGTGGGCATCAACCCCATCGTGCTCATCGCGCGCATGCAGGTGGAGAAGAGCCTCATCAGCAAGGCCCGCCCCAGCCAGTCCAGCATCGACTGGGCCTTCGGCTGTGGCTGCCACGACGGCCGCGAGTGCTTTGGCCAGTTCAAGGGGCTCGAGAACCAGCTCCGCTGCGCCGGCGAGACCCTGCGCACCCTGTACGACGCCTCCGTCGAGGGCGAGGGCACCTGGCGGGCGGGCAAGAGCCACCGCAGCCTGGACCCCACCACCGTCACGCCGGTGAACCACGCCACCGCTGCGCTCTACGGGTACACGCCCTGGATCCTCCCCCGCCGGGGGGGCAACTGGCTGGTGTGGAACATCACCCGCAAGTTCGCGGACGGCTTCAGCGAGCTGACCGACCTGCGCCTGGGCGACGACAGCTGCCTGACCCGCGGCACCCGGCCCTTCGTGGGCGACCCGTGCGGCTGTGCGGCCGACTGCGCGTTCTCGGCCGGGGGCGCCTACGGCACCTGCCACCCCGCGGGGTTCTGTACGGTCGGCTGCGACGGCTACTGCCCCGACCTGTCGGGCCGTGCGTCCACCTTCTGCGTGGCCGATCCCTTCGCCGTCGAGCCCACGGGCATCTGCGTCAGCAAGGCCGAGGACCGCAACGGCAACTGCGCCGATCTGCCCGGCACCCTGGACCAGACCGCCGACCGCTACATCGGCACCAGCGGCGCCAGCCCGCGGGCGGCCGAGGTCTGCCTGCCCGCACAGTAGCGGCGGCCTCGCGCGCCCCCGCGCCCCCTCAGTCCACTGGCCGACAGGCCCCACCGCCCCCGCAGTCGCGGGTGCAGACCCAGGTGGTCGAGCCCGCATCGCACCGGCAGCTCGAGGGCGCACACTGATCGGGATCGCGCACGCACTGCGCGCCGGCGGGGCACCCGGTCTGGGTGCAGCCCGCCGGGTTGACGCCGCAGGGGGACGCCGCCTCGCAGATCCCCCCGCCGCAGGCCGAGTCACAGGCCCAGACGCCGGCGCCGGCGTCGCAGCGGCAGCCGGTGGGCCGGCAGACGTCGGCCTCGACCACGCAGCGCGCGCCGCCGGCACAGTCGGCGTCCGCCACGCACCCCTGGGGGTTGCGACCCTCACAGCCCACCTGGGGCTGGCACACCCCGCCCCCGCAGTCCGGCAGGCACACCCAGCCGCCGTCTCCGCATAGACAGCCCGACGACAGGCACTGCTCGGGCGCTGCGAGGCACCGGTGATCCGCCGGGCAGTCACCGTCGCCCGTGCACCCGGCCGGGTTCGGCCCAGCGCACGCCCCGGCCGGCACGCACTCGCCCCCGCAGGCGGCGTCGCACTGCCAGTCACCGCCGATGCACGCGCAGTTCACCGGCGGGCAGCGATCGGTGGCGCGACACACCTCGCCGGCGCCGCAGTCCCCGTCGCCGGCGCAGCCCGATGGATCCGGGCCGCAGGCGGGCGCAGGCTCACAGCGGGTCGAGACACAGGCGGGATCAGGGCAGGCCCACTGCCCACCCTCACAGGCGCAACAGTCTTGAGCCACGCACAGATCGCCCTCGGCGCAGTCGGCGTCCGCCGCGCAGGTCGCCTGCACCGTGTCGGGCAGGGGGCCGTCGCACGGCCACAGCGCCTCGGCGTCGGGCGGCGCGCCATCGCGCGCGCCCAGATCCACCGCCCCGTCCACCGGCTGCGCCGCGTCGGGGACCGCCAGATCCACCACCGCGCCGGCGTCCGGCGCCGCCCCGTCGCTGACCGCCGCCCCATCCAGCGATCCGCCAGCGTCCGCGGCCGCGGCCGGCACCGGCGGGTTCGCGTCGCAGCCCCACAGCGCGAGCGCGGCCGCCCACGCGACGCGGCTCACTCCTGGCACTGGAAGCCGGGCAGCGCCCCCGAGAGCAGCGCCGGCAGCGCCTCACAGGTCGCCGCGAAGCTACACAGCAGCCCGCCGAAGCCCTGCGCGATGCACACCGCCTGACAGTCCTGACCTTGGAACAGGTCGACCGGCTCGCCGCACTGCTCGGTGAGGCACGCGTCGAGCCACGCGCACTGCTGAGGGCAGGCGACCTCGGGCGCCTCGTTGCACCCGGGGATCGGCCCCACCGGGCCGCCACCGCCGCCGCCCGCACCGCCCTGGCACTGCTGATCGATCTCTGGATCGACCGCGCCCAGAAAGCCCGGCAGCTCCTCGCAGGCGGGCTGCAGGTCGCACGCGATCGGACCGAACGCCGTCTCAACACACAGGTCGACGCAGTACTCGAACAGGTCCGGCCGCAGCCTCCCGGGGCACTCGTCGTTCAAGCAGGTCACCGCGAAGTCGCACAGGTCCCCGCACTGATCGGCGCTGCCGTCCGCCTGATCGCAGCCGGGGTAGTCCACCCCGCCGCCGCCGGC
>JAUHVS010000906.1 GCA_030424955.1 bacterium
TACTCCCGGGCGTCCTCCGGCAGTACGCTGGTACCGTCGGGCACATCCAGCAGGCGGCGGTCCAGCAGCGCCTGTTCATCAATGGTGCGCTTACCCTTGTAGCCCATGATGGCGAGGGCCCAGATCAGCAGGATAAAACAGGATTCCTGCTCGTAATCGCCGATCACCACGGCGAGGCTGCGGGTGGTGACGACCTCCTCACCGGCCGCCTGCAGCGCCGCTTCACGCTCCAGATGGGCTGCGACGAGGACGGGGCCACGCCGGTCGACGTCGGCCCGGCGGTCGATGGCGGCGCGGCTGACGCCGGCGACGGGGATGGCAGCGCAGCCGACGCCAGCGAGGCCGACGGCGGCCCCGATCCCGAGCCCGAGCCCGAGCCCGAGCCGGCCCCCGAAGCCCCCGAGGTCGACCTGGATGCGCTGCTGGGGGACGCCGCCGCCGCCGAGCCTTCGGCCGCGTCGGCGTGGACGGCCTTCGCCGGTGGCGACACCGGAGACGACGAGGTGGACACCCTCGCCCTCGCGGCAGAGGCCGTCCGCGCGGCGGTCGAGGCCGCCCACGGCCCACCGGGCGCCGACCCGGCCGGCGAGGCCCCCGATCCGACCGACCCCACCGACGACGGCGCCGACCCGGCCTGAGCCGGCCACCCCCCAAAACGCGAACACCCCCGACGCCAGGGGCGCCGAGGGTGTTTGCGGGGGGGTCAAGCTCGCCCGGGCTCGGGGCGGTGCGCGGTGGGCTCAGTCGAAGATGACCTGCACCCAGAGGCCGTCGAGCAGGTCGAAGTACAGCCCATCGAACAGGTAGTACCAGTGGCCGCGGCGGTACACGCGCTGGGCACCGTAGGGCATGGCGTCGTACCACAGGCCGTCGTGGGCCCAGTGGGCGTGGCGGCGGTTGTGCACGTAGTACACGTTGCGGTAGCGGGCGCGCTGGTTCATGCGCCAGTGGGCGCGGCGCTCGGCCCGCCGGTAGGCCCGGTGGTTGGCGAGGCGGGCGCGGCGGTCGGC
>JAUHVS010000458.1 GCA_030424955.1 bacterium
CACGGCCTGCGCCGCGACCTCGGCCTCGTCCTGGCCGCCCGCCACGCCGGAGGCCGCGCTGGGCGCCGCCCCGCCGGCGGCCTTGCCCGCCGCAGGCGGCGCCTTGTCGCCGCACCCAAACAGGAACACAACCAGCCCACCCCACAACAGCAGCCCGCGCATCACTTGCCCTCCCCCTTGCCAGCCGTCAGGCCGGCCAGCTTCCGCGCATGCCGCGCCTGCTCCTTGGCCCGCAGGCCCTCAGCCTTCTCAGCCAGCGCCGCGTCCCCCTTGGTCTCGGCCAGCTCGGCCAGCCGATCGATGCGCGCCATGCGCTTGATGTGCTTGCGCTGCTCGTGGCCCACGCGGTCGTTGCCCAGGCGGCGACCCTTCTTCACGTCGGCCCGCCACCGGCCACGGCGCGCCTTCCGATCGCCCGCCTTGCCGTGGGCCTCGCCGGCCTTGCCGTGGGCCTCGCCGGCCTTGCCGTGGGCCTCGCCGGCCTTGCCGTGGGCCTCGCCGGCCTTGCCGTGCGCCTCGCCGGCCTTGCCGTGGGCCTCGCCGGCCTTGCCGTGGGCCTCGCCCGCCTTGCCGTGGGCCTTGCCGGCCTTGCCGTGCGCCTCGCCGGCCTTGCCGCGGGCCTTGTCTCGGGCTTTGCCCGCCTTGCCGTGCGCCTCACCCGCCTTGCCATGCGCCTCGCCGGCCTTGCCGCGGGCTTTCCCCGCCTTGCCCCGCCCTGGTTGAGCGAGCGCGGGCGAAGAAGTGAACGCCACCAGCGCCAGGGTGGCGAGGGGCCAGAAGAGCCGCGTCATTGGAGCCTCCGTCGGTTGACACGTCCTCTGACAGCGGACCGCGTCCCAAGTCACCCACACAACCCTCTCGGCGTATTCCTGTGGGATACGCGCGCGGCAACCAGCCGAGCCGCCCCCGCGCAGCGCTCATGAAGTCAAAGGCCTGCCGCCGCAACTCGCCGCCCGCGACTCGAGCACCGCCGGGCCGTCTGAGGCCAGCGCGGGCTCAGGGGCCCACGGGCGCCGTCATGGCGTGGGTCCACACGGGCCACATCGCGGGGCGGCCGTCGGCGCCCAGCGCCTGGCAGGCGTCGGCGCCCATGGACTGGTGGGTGGAGCAGCTGTTGCGCGGGGTCAGGCCCGTGCTGAACACCTGAGCGTCGCCGAAGGGGGGCGCCAGGGCGTCGGCGTCCACGATGCCCTCGCGAGGCCCCAGGCCCCAGGCAGCGAACACCTCGGGGCTGTAGGCCCAGGCCCCCTCGTCGCGGTGGATCACGGCGAACTGGCGCTCGGGCGGGGTCGCCCGGGTCGACACGTCGCCATCGCCCGCGCCGTCGCCGTCCACGTCTCGCCCGGCCATGGCCCAGGGCACCGGCACCTGCGCCAGACAGTAGGCGTCGGGGCCCGGCGCAGCACACTCGGGGTCGCTGAGCGGGCAGCACGGCACGCCGGGGGCACAGGCCCCGTCGCTGTCGCAGGCCTGCACCGCCGCCCCGTCCAACAGCGCGGCCGCCGTGGCGCCCGCCCCCTTCGACAGATACAGCGCCCGCACCACCGCGTGGTCACGGGCCACCAGGCCCGCCATGCCGCCCCCCTGCGAGAAGCCCGACACCGCGATGCGGGTCCACGCCGGGGCGTCGCCGTCGAGGTAGGTGGCCCAGCCGCCGTCGGGCTGCTGGGTGTCCAGGTAGCGCAGCAGGGCGACGAGCCGCGGCTGGATGGCCTCGGCCGGCGTCATGTCGAACCACGGGGTCACGTCGTCGCCGTACAGCACCTCGTGGCGCACCCACCCTTCGCAGGTCGGATCCCGCGGACCCAGGCCGTCGCAGGTGCACCGCTCCGAGACGCTGGGCTCATTGGGGTACGCCAGGCTCACGTAGCGGTAGCCCGCCGCCACCGCGGCGCGGCCGATGTTCTCGCTGTTGCTGGGCTGGCCGCCCGAGCCGCCGAAGTGCACCCACAGCGCGTCCTGGGTGACCTGGGCGGGCACCAGCACCATGTGTCGCTTCTCGAGCAAGCCCTGGATGGCAGGATCGGTGCAGTCGGCACGCACCATCCCCTTCTGGTAGCGCAGCCCATCCTGGTCGATCCGCGCGCTCTGAACACAGTCGCCCTGGGCCTCTCCGTCGCCCAAGCGCAGCGCCCCCGGTGCGCACTCGGCCCCCGCCAGCGGCTCGCGGGCTGGCAGTCCAGCATCGGGCCCTGCGTCAGCCGCCATGTCAGCCGCCATGTCAGCCGCTATGCCCTCGTCGAGGGCGGGCACGTCCCCGCCGCTGGTCTCGCCGCGACAGCCCCACACCAGCGCCATACAAGCCCATGTCCACCGCATACTCATCTCTCCGGCGCGCCACGCGCGTGACTGTTCCTGAAGCCGGCCGGCCGCCAGCCTCACCAACATCACGGGATCTCTCAGGGGACCGTAACAGGTCGCGATCGCTCGAGCGACACCCGCCACAGCGTGCCGTGCGCGTCGTCGCCCTGCCAGCCATGCTGTGTCATCCACAAGGTCTGTCCATCCCGGGCCATGGCCCGCGGGCGGAACGGTGCCGGGGGGGTCAGCTGGGCCCGCACCGCCAGGGTCGCCGGGTCCAGCAGCCACACCACCCCCGCGTCGGTCACCGCGATGATCCCGTCGTGCCAGGCACCCAAGGCCTCCACGGCGCCCCCCAGGGGCTGGCGGTGGGTCACCGTCGCCCCGCTCAGCCGAAGCACATCCTGCCCCGCGCCCACGAACGCACCGTCGTCCAGCGCCGCGATCTTGGACGCGCGCTGGCCCAGGTCCACGCGGCCCCGCGGCTGCAGGGTGGCCGCGTCCAGCCGCTCGACGACGCCCGCCCAGCGCAGCACCCACACGGTGTCGCCCGCCACGCTGATCTCGCCCGCGTTCTTGCCGGTGTTGTCCGATCGGCGGGTCTTGCCCGTGCGCAGGTCGATCTGCAGCACGGACGACCCCGCCGAGCGCCCGCCCTGCCACAGCAGCACGTAGGCGAAGTCGCCGGCGACCCCCATGCCGCTGGGGTCGTCTGGCAGGCGTGCCAGCCGCTTGACCCGGCGGGTCTTGGGGTCGATGCGCTTGACCTGCTTGTCGGTGTTGACCTGCACCATCACCGCCCCGTCGGGCGCCGCCGCCAGGGCCACGGGCAGCCGGCCGATCTTGACGCTGGCCGTGACCTTGCCGGTCTTGGGATCGACGCGCCCGACGGTCCGCACGCCGCTCTGGGCCACCCACACGGCGCCAGCCGTCGCCACGACGCCCTCGGGCCACTTGCCCACGCGGAAGGGCGTGGCCTGCATGGGGCGCGTCGGCGAGGTCGGCGCCACCACCGTCGGGGCCACGGCGGCCAGCGCAGCGCCCGAGGCGGGGGCCGCCTCCGCGGGCGAGGGCGCCGGCTGGGCCAGGGCGCCCACGGGCAGCCCCAGCAGGATCGGGAGCAGGCGGCGGCTGAGCCGGCGGGCGAGGGGCAGGGCGGGCGTTCGGCGCATGGGTGCGGACCTCGGGGTGTGGGGGCCCCACTATCTACGCCCCAGCGATCGAATGTCTGGATTTCGTCTGGCGCAGGCGCCCGGCGACAGGGCGCGGGGCGGTCCCGCGGCGCAGGCCGCGGGTGTCGGGCAGATCAGCGCCCGGCGAGGTCGTCCGCGGTCAGGCAGCGGGCCTCGACGGTGTCACCCTTGCGGCTGAAGAGCACCTGGGTGTCCCAGGGCTCGCCGCCCACGGTGTAGACGATCTCGGCCTCGCCCGCGGTCGAGATGGCGAAGTCGCCCGCCGCCGCACCCCGCGCGCTGTCCCAGCGGGTCAGCACCCAGGTGAGGGGGGCGTCGGCGGCCACGCCGGTGTCGGCCCGGTAGGCGGCCTCGGCCAGGGCCGTCCAGTGGGCCAGATCGGCCGGCACGTCGGCGGGCAGGCTCAGCGTCACGGCGGCCTCGGCGTGGGGCAGCATCGCGAGCATGTGGCCCACGCAGAACTCCTCCGGCGCCTCAGCGGCGGCCTCGCCCTCGACCGCGCAGTAGAACTCGGCGTAGGGGCTCTGGTCGTTGAAGTACGACACCAGCAGCTCGCCCTGCGCCCCGAAGACATAGGTGTAGCTCCAGTCGGCGCCGATGGTGACGTCCACCAGCGCGCCCGCGCTCAGGGCGTGGGTCTCGATCTCCAGGCTCGTCTCGGCGAGGTCCGAGGCCGAGGCCCAGTCCAGGGCGCTGTCGATGAACCACTCGGCCGCCAGCCGCGCCTGCGGGGTCAGGCCCTCCAGGTCATCCACGGCCACCTCGACCCGCCCCACGCCCTGGGGCTCGCTGCGCAGGGTCTGCGCCAGGCGCGCCGCGCAGCCCGCGGTGTAGCCGGCGTCGCCCACCTCGGGTACCACCGGCGCCTGCACCACGCAGCCCTCCCCCTCGCAGGTGTAGCCGACGGTGAAGTCGCCGCGCAGCGCGGCCTTGTGGCCCTTGACGATGATGCGGTAGGCGCCAGCGTCCAGGGTCTTGGCGATGCGCGAGAACACCGTGCCGCGGGTGTCATCGTTCTTGGCGATGTAGCGGCCCCAGTACCCCGTCTCGGGGTCCTGCCGGTACAGGTACATCACCGTGTCGAGGTTGCGATCGCCGGCGCGGGTGGTCAGCTCGACCTTGGCTGCCGCCGACAGGTCGAAGGTCCAGGCGTGGAACAGGGCGCCGTCCGCGAAGGTGCCGCTGCCCGTCAGGCCCGGGCTGAGCCGCCCGTGGTCGGTGGGTGCGCGCCAGGTGTCGGCCTTGCTGTCGGCCTCGAGGTTGGAGAGCGCGCCGTCCTCGGGCCCCTTCGGCGTGGCGCCGTCATCACAGCCAAGCAGGGCCGCAGCGGCCAGGCAACACAGCGCGGGGAAGCGAGACATACGGGCACCTCAAGGGGGACGGGATGGCAGGGGATCAGCGGTCGGCCGCCCGAAAAGCAAGGGCCATGCCGCGCGCTGGGCCGCGGCGCGCGCGGCTGAGTGGGGTGTCTGGACCGGCCAGCGCAGCGGCCAGGCAGGCGGCGGCTGGCCAGCGCAGCGGTCAGCCCGCGGCCCCGGGGCGCGCTACTCGAAGCAGGCGTCGATGTCTTCGCACTGAACGGCGCCCCCGATGCAGGCGGCGACGTCGGGCGGGGTCACGTCGCGGCAGACCACCGCGCAGCCCGCCAGCGACAGGCACTCGTCGTTCTCGTCGGTGAAGCACTGGCCGCACATGTCGAGCATCCGGCAGGTGTTGGCGCAGTCGTCATCGCCGATGTTGTCGTCGTAGCAGGCCGCGAAGGCGTCGTCGTCGCAGGCCGGCAGATCGGCGACGCAGGTCGCAGCCTCGGGCGGCACCTGCTCGCGGCACACCTGGGCGCAGCCGTCGAGGTCCAGGCACTCGCCGGCCTCGTCGTTCAGGCAGCTGCCCCAGGCCTCGAGGTGGTCGCAGAACGCCGTGCAGTCGTCGACGATGCCGCCGTC
>JAUHVS010000459.1 GCA_030424955.1 bacterium
TGGCGGCGTGGGCGGCGCTGGCGGCGCTGGCGGCGAGGGCGGCGCTGGTGGCATGGGCGGCGCGGGCGGCATGGGCGGCGGCGAGATCTGCGACAACGGCGTGGACGACGACGGCGACGAGTTCGCGGACTGCTCCGACGAGGACTGCCGGGGCAACCCGGCCTGCCCCGACGAAGAGGTCGAGTGCACCGACGTCATCGACAACGACGCGGACGGCCTCATCGACTGCGATGATCCCGACTGCGCGATGGCGGTCACCTGCCTGCCCGAGGTCGACTGCGATGACGGCATCGACAACGACCTGGACGGCGGCGAGGACTGCACCGACGTGGACTGCCAGGACGCGCCCAACTGCCAGCCCGAGATCAACTGCGTCGACGGCATCGACAACGACATGAACGGCTTCGCGGACTGCGCCGATCCGGCCTGCCGGGCCCTGCCCGAGTGCCTGATGGGCGGCGGCGAGGTCTGCGCCGACGGTCAGGACAACGACGGCGACCAGCTGGTGGACTGCGAAGATCCCGAGTGCGCGATGGACCCGGCCTGTGGCGGCCTGCCGGCCTTCGAGGCCGAGTGCAACGACGCCGTCGACAACGACATGGACGGGCAGACCGACTGTGACGACGACGACTGCATGGGCGCGCCCGTCTGCACCCCGGAGTCGCTGTGCAACAACGGCGTCGATGACGACCTCGACGGGCTGCAGGACTGCGCCGACCCGGACTGCGCCATGGACGCCTTCTGCAGCGCCGAGCCCTTCAGCACCATGGAGGTGCAGGTGATGTTCAACGACAACGGCTGCAGTGGGTGCCACGACTTCCTGGCGGACGACTTCCGGCTGGGCACGATCAACGTGGTGGAGCGGGTGTCGGGCATGGCCCGCATCACCCCCGGGGACCACCAGGCGAGCTACGTCTACCACAAGATCGCCGGGACGCAGGCGAACGTGGGCGGCGGCGGCAGCCAGATGCCCCGTGGGCGCCCGGCCCTGTCCGCCAACGACATCGCGCGCTTCGCTGCGTGGATTGACGCCCTCCCGGCGGACTGAGCCCCCGCCCTTGAGGCGCTGTTGAGGCGCGCCCCCTTACCAAACGGGGGCGCGCGACCAGCGCCTCGACCCTCACCTCGACGGCCTGATCAATGATCGCGCGCCCACCGGCGGCGCGCGCCTGGCGACGTTGTGGCCTCAGGCTGGGCGCCGCGACACCAGGCTGGGCAGGTGCGGGCCGTCGGCCGGCGCGGGGGGCGGTGGCGGTGGCCCGGGGGGGGGCACGCCCTGGCCGTCGATGGGGACGCCCGGCGCGGCGTCCGTCAGCACCAAGGCCCGGTGGTGGGCGGCCAGCCGCGTGGGCACCTCGGCCAGCGCACAGGCCAGCCAGCGGTCTGCGAAGCGGGCGGTCAGGGCCGCGGTGTCGGGCGGGCCCGTCAGCACCCACAGGCCCCCTGGGGCGGTCCGCGCGGCGGTCAGCACCGTGAGCGGCGGCGCCCCGTCGGCCAGCCCCCACGCGATCAGCGCCTGGGCGGGGGCCACGCCCGCGCGGCGGGCCGTCGCGATGCGCCGGGCGACCTCGCGGTCGTCGAAGCGCCAGGCGGTCGGGCCCACCTGCTGGGTCTGCTCATGGCCCTTGCCGAGCAGCAGCACGATCCCGGGCTGCGCCATGGCCTGGGCGATGGCCGTTGCCCGGTCAGGCACCACGTGGGCCGGCCGCGTACAGCCCGCCACCAGCTCAGCCAGGATGTCGTCGATCGCCTCGCTGCGGGGGTTGTCGGCGGTGAGCCACACGGCGTCGGCGGCCTCGGCCGCGCGGGCCATCAGCGGGCGCTTGCCCCGGTCGCGATCGCCACCGCAGCCCAGCACCACGGTCAGGGGTGCCGCCGGGGCGCGGGCCCGCACGGCGGCGATGATGCGCGCCACGGCGTCGGGCGTGTGGGCGTAGTCCACCCAGACGTCGGGCGCGGCCTGCTCCATGCGTCCGGGCACGGGGGGCAGGCTGGCCAGCGCCTGTGCGCCCCGCCGCAGCGTGGGGAGGTCCCGGGCGACGAGCGCCAGGGCCAGGGCGGCGTTGGCGACGTCGTGATCCCCAGGCAGGGCGACCCGCGCCGCGATGTCAGCGCCGTCCAGGCCCAGCCCGGCGGCCTGGAGCACGAGGTCGGTGCCGGCGAGGCCCTGCGGCGCCTGGGCCGAGACCCACAGGGCGGCGTCGCAGGGGGTGCCGGCGGGGGGCGGGGCGGTGCCCACCCCCACGCGCAGGGCGCCGGGGGGCACCCGCGCCAGCATCCGCGCGCTGGCGGGATCGGGCAGCCAGGCCGCCGCCCGGGGGGCCTTGCCGGCCGCCAGGCTGTCGCGGAGCGCGTCGTCGAACAGCCGGGCCTTGGCGGCCTCATAGCTTGCTAAGCTCTTATGGAAGTCCAGGTGATCGCGGCCGAGCTGGGTGAAGCCCACCGCGTCGAAGGCGACGCCGGCGATGCGCCCCAGGGCCAGGGCGTGGCTCGACACCTCCAACACCAGGCAGTCGGCGCCCAGGTCCAGGGCGTCGCGGGCGAAGCGCTGGATGACCAGCGCGTCCGGGGTGGTGTTCGACGCCGCCAGGTGCTGCCCGCAGGCCGCATACCCCAGGGTGCCCATGCGGGCCGGGCGGCGGCCGAGGGCGGCCCACAGCGCCGCCACGATCCAGGTGGTGCTCGTCTTGCCGTTGGTGCCCGTGACGCCCACCACCTCGAGGGACCGGGTCGGGTGCCCGTAGAACCGCGCGGCCAGGTGGCCCAGGAAGGGGTCGTCGGCGGCGACGCAGGCCACCGGCACGGTCACGCCGGCGGGCGCCGCCTCGGCGCGGCTGACCACCAGGGCGCTCGCGCCCCGCCGGGCGGCGGCCGCGAGCTGGCCGTGGGTGTCGCCCCACCACGCGCGCCGCGCGATGAACAGCACGCCAGGGCGCACCTCGTTGAGGTCCAGGGTGATCTCGTCGATCAGGGGGGCAGGGCCCGCCGGTGGGCGGACCCACCGGGCGCCCAGGCCGTCGAGCAGGGTGTCGACGGCCACCGGGGCCCGGGCGGTGGGGCGGGCGGTCAGTTGGCCTCGCGCTCGATGGAGAGCTTGAAGTCGCCGCCGACGCCGCGGGTGGTGTCCACGATGATCCAGTACACGGCCGCCTGTGCCTCGAAGGAGATCCGGCCGTTGTCGGTGCCCGCGCGGCTGCCGTCATCGCAGGACAGCTCGGTCAGGCGGTCGTTGCAGTCGCGGCGCACGTAGACCAGCGTGCCGGGATCGGACTCGGGGTGGGCCGTGCTGATGGTCAGGCGGCCGGGCGTCGGGTTGCGGAAGCGGTACACGCGCTCGGGCGTGCCCTGGCCGCCGCAGCTGCCCACGTGGTTGTTGCTGGCGCCGTCCTCGGCGCGGGTGCTGCCCAGCACCTCAGTGTCGCTGGGGAAGAACTGCAGGAAGGGGACGCCCGGGCCGCAGACGTCCGTCTCGTCGTCCCAGGCGGCGCTGACGCAGGCCACGTCGAGGGGGTAGTCGACCTGGCCGTCGCCGTCGTCATCTTCGTCGTTCGCGCACAGGGGCGCCTCGGCGGGGTCGGCCTCATCGCGGTCCGTCGGCTGGCTGCAGCCCGGATCCTCCGGGTAGTCCACCCGGCCGTCCCCGTCGTCGTCGAGGCGGTTGAGGCACTGGGCCAGGGGCACCTCGGTGACGGTGACGGCGACCTCGCCGCCCTCGCCCGCGACGCCGTCGATGACGATGTAGTAGTCACCCGCGGCCACGTTGGGCACGGTCAGCGTGTGGCCGGGCACGGCGGGGTTCTCGGCCTCGCGCTGGCAGCCCAGCTCCACGAGCGGATCGGCGTCCAGGCAGACGCCCCGGCGCACATACAGCGTGGTGGGCACGGTGGTGCCGCCCCCCTCGGTGGACACCACCAGCGCCTCGACGGGGCGATCCAGGCGGTAGAACACCACCGTCTCCGGGCTGCCGAGGCCGCCGCAGCTGCCGGCGCTCTCGAACAGGCCGCGGCTGGTGTCGACCACCAGGGTCTCGCCGTTGGAGAGCAGGGGCGGGCTGTAGACGCTGCCGCACGGGCCGCGCTCGCTCGGATCGGAGGCCGCGAAGCACTCCACGTCATCGGGGTAGTCGGTGCGGCCGTCGCGGTCGTTGTCCTGGCCGTCGGCGCACTGGGGCGCCAGGGGCTTGTCTTCCTCGGAGTTGTCGCCTGCGCCCAGGCAGCCCGGATCGTCGGGGTAGTCGATGCGGCCGTCCTCGTCGTCGTCCAAGCCGTTGATGCAGGCGGGGACGCGGCCGTCGGCCTCGTCATCGTCGCCCGCGGCGCTGCACCCGGGATCGAGGGGGAAGTCCACCAGCCCGTCGCCGTCGTTGTCGCGCTTGTCAAAGCAGACGGGGATCTCGTCGGGGTTCTCCTCGTCGTCATCGGCGATGGAGCGGCAGCCCGGATCCTGCTCGTCGACGTAGCCGTCGCGGTCGTTGTCGATGCCGTCGTTGCAGCGGGGCAGCACGGGCTCGTTGAACTCGTCCTCGTCCTGCGGGCCGGCGCAGCCGGGATCGGCGGGGAAGTCGGTCTCACCGTCGAAGTCGTTGTCGACGCCGTCGCTGCACGCGGGCGGGCCCAGCTCGTTGGTGTCGTCGGCGTCTTCGCAGCCGCGGTCGTCGAGGTCGATGAGCCCGTCGTCGTCGTTGTCGATGCCGTCGCTGCAGGCGGGCAGGGCGGCGTCCCTGCGCCCCGCGTCAGCGGATCCACCGCCCACGCCGTCGTCGGCCAGGGCGATCAGCCCGCGGTCGGCGCTGGGGCCCCCGCCGGCGCCGCCGGTGCCCTGGGTGTCGTCGCCGTCATCACAGGCGCTCAAGGCCAAGGCCAAAATCAGGGCGGCTGCCCACCCACTCCGCGTCGACCGCATGCGCTCCCCCGGCTCACGGCGCCCCCCAACTGCTGGCTCCCGGGGGCGGGGGACGGGCCGCTCGGGACGCGCGATCAAAACAGCGTTGCCTGTCTGAGGCAAGGGCGGGGGGCGGACAGGGGCGGCTACTCGGCCTCGATCTGGTCGGCGATGCGGCCCTTGAGGGTGACCGCCTCGTCCAAGAAGACCGTGTTGGGCACGGCCACGGTGTCGGCGCCCTGCTCCACCAGGGTCTGCGTGGAGCTGATGCCCACCAGCTCGCCCTCGACGCCCGCCTTGATGGGCAACGGTTCCTCGGTTTCGGGGTCGATGAGTTCGGGCCATAGCACATCGGCGGCCATATAGTGCAGCCGCGTGTCATGTTCGCATTGCGCGGCGAAATTCGACAGCACGTCGGAAACGCCGTAATTGGCGTTGCGCGCCGCCATGCCCCAGGTCTCTTCCACGCGGGCGCGGAAGGCCGGATCGTCCAGCCCCGGCTCGCCGCCGAACAGGCCGAGCTTCAAGCCGAG
>JAUHVS010000460.1 GCA_030424955.1 bacterium
CCCCTGAGCATGGGCTGCGACCGCAGCATCGAGGATCCCAACTACACGCCGTCGACGCCATCGACGGGCATCCCGGCCGGTGGCGGCGACGCGACGCTGCGGATCTACCGCGACCAGGGCGACGATGGGGACGCCGCGGCGCAGGACGCGGCGCCGGCGGACGCGGTGCCCAGCGTGGCCGACGCGGCGCTGGATCTGGCCGTGGACATGGCCGACGCGGTGGTAGACGCCGCGCCCGCCGATGCCGATCTGGACGAGTGTGCCGAGGACGTCGAGTGCGGCTTCGTGGTGGACCTGGCCGCCTGCGATCCGTGCCCCTACGTGGCCACCGGGGTGCGGGTCGCGGCCGAACGCTGCGTGGTGCCGTTCAACTCGCTGACACCCTTCGAGGCCTACGAGCCTGCGGGCAGGGCTGCCGCGCCGCGGCGGATCCCTTCTGCCCACGCCCGCTCGGGCTGCCGGTGTGCAACAGCGACGGCCGGTGCCAGGAGCGGCGGGTTCAGTGAGCCCGGGGCCCGCCGCCGGCGGGCCGCCCTGATCAGCGCCGGCTGAGCCGATCGGCCAGCCCGAAGACGATGTCGGCGAAGCTGTTGGTGGGGTCGTCGAGCGGCGTGCCGTCCCGGTAGCTCCAGCCGGTGGGGTTGCCCTCGTTGCCGTCGGCGTAGAAGTCACCAAACACGATGCCACCCAGCTCCTGGCCGATGACCTCGTCGGCCCAGGCCTGCATCGCCGTGCGGCGCGCCCCCAGGGCCAGCCCGCCGGCCTGGCTGGTGCGCGCCCGCAGCACGATCAGCGGCTTGCCTTCGACGGCGGCGAGGGTGGCGTGCCCGCGGATCCAGGCGGCGCCCAGGTTGGCGATCTGCACGCCATCGGCGGGGAAGCCGAGCAGGTCGGGGTCGAGGTGGATGGTGGCGAGGTCGAGCCCCGAGAGCTGGTGGTTGCGGCGCCACGCCACGCCCTGGCTGCCGTCGAGCAGGTGGTCCAGCCGGGCGGCGCGCAGGGCGTCGGCGTGCTGCTGATAGGGCGTGGGGTTGATGTCGTAGCCCACGTCGCCGGAGGCCACGAGCTGGTCGGGGGCCGCCTGCTTCAGGGCGATGGCGACGTCTTGGTAGAAGGTGGTGAGCGCGGCGCCGCTGTTGTCGGCGAACACGCCCTGCAGGTTCGGGCGGTCCAGGATCTCCCAGGCCAGGATGGTGGGATCTTCGCGGTAGCGCAGGCCGGTGAGGGTGTTGCGGCGATCCACCAGGGTGCGCAGGTGGGTCTTGAAGTGCTCGCGGATCTCGCCCTCGAAGAACAGCCGCCGGTCGCTGGGGATGGGCGCGAGGTAGCCCGCCCACACGAGGTACTGCTGGATGCCGCCGAGCTCGTCCGGGCCGAGCAGGGGCAGGATCAGCTTGATGCCCTGGGCCGAGGCGGCCGCGATGACGTGGTCGAGGGCGACCAGGCCGACCTCGTTGTACATGCCGCGGTCGATCTGGATCGCGGTGGGCGCGTTGGGCCGGTCGTCGTAGGCCCGGGTGCGGATGACGTTCACGCCCAGCACCCGCGCGTCGGCCATCACCGCCGCGACCTGGTCGGTGCCGCCCTCGCTCAAGAACTGGTGGGCCTTGGCCAGCAGGTCGGGGGCGTGCAGGCCGACCACGGTGAAGGGCTGCTCCCCCCAGGCCAGCGCGCCGTTGTCGACGCGCACGAAGGTGTCCTTGCGCACGGTGACGCTGGCCTCGCCCACCTGATCGCCCTGGGTGGCGACGACGGTGAGGGTGTGCACGCCCACGTCGAGGGTCACGCGGCGCTCGAAGCGGCCGGCGTCGTCGAGGTCCAGCGGGGTGCCGGGCACGGCGTCATCGACGACGAGGCGCACCTCGGCCCCGTCGGCCAGCTCGGTGACGCGGCCGCGGACCTCGGGCTCCAGCTCGAGGAACACCTGGTTGGGGGTCGGGCTGTCGATGGACACGATGGGGGTGGGGATGACGCCGCCGCCCTGGCCACCGTCGCCGCCGCCGCCGCCCTGGCCTCCGGCACCGCCGACGCCGCCCGCGCCGCCGACGGGCAGGCCGCCCATGCCGCCCTGGCCGCCGGCGCCGCCCTGGCCTGCGCCCCCGCCCTGGCCGCCCGCACCGCCCTGGCCACCGACCCCGCCGGCGCCCCCGTCGGCGCCCGGGCGCACGTCGGCGCAGACGTTCGGCTCCACGCAGACCTGGTCGGGGAAGGTGCAGTAAGTGTTGCCGCAGCGCACCACCTGGCGGCGCTTCAGGCAGCTGCCTGATGAGGTGTCGCAGGTGGTGTCGGCGGGGCAGTCGCCGTCGTTGGCGCAGCGGGTGTCATCGCAGCCCGCCATGAGCAGCCACAGCAGCGGCAGCCAGAGCAGGGACGTCAACGGCAGGAGAGGTCGGCTTCGCATGGCGGGCAGTCTATCAGGTTGGCTGCCGTCGCTCCCATGCCCAGATGCGCCGCGGCGCGCACGCCCCGCGCCCGGCGGCGGCCGCTACCAGTGGATGCGGAGCAGCAGCTGCAGGAGCCCCAGCAGGAACAGCCCCAGCACGGCGAACACGTAAGCGGCGTCCACCAGGGCGCCCTTGCGCGTGCCCTGGAGGGCCTCTTCGCCGCCGCCGGCCTCGGTCCACGCGGCCTGCACCTCGCGGGTGTTCTGGCGGATCACCAGGCCCAGGATGATGAACATCACCAGGCCGCTGACGATGAGCGCCCACACGAAGCGCTGCTGCCACAGGCGCTTGAGGGTCGCCACGGTCTGGCGGGCGGAGTCGCTGCTGTCGGCGATGATGGGCGGATCGCGCTCGGGGCGGTCGAGGCGGCCGAGCAGGGCGCGGGTGAGCAGGGGATCGCCGTCGGCCTGCTGGGCCATGCGGCTGGTCCAGGCCGGGTCGATGCCCTGGGCCGCAAGCTGGGCCGCGAGCCAGCGGTTCGCCTCGGCCGCGGGCCGGGCGCTGACGAGCAGGTGCCGGCCACCCCGGGCCTTCTGGGGCAGGTACGCCGTGCGGTAGGCCTGCACCCAGATGACGGCGGGGTCGGGCAGGGCCGGCAGGGTCAGCGTGCCCTCGGCGCGGCGGTCCTCGAGGGTGACGCTGGTGGCGGCGAGCCAGCGGGCGCCGTGCCACACGTCGACGAACACGGGGCCCTCGCGGTGCAGGGACGTGACCGCAAAGGGCACCTCGGCGCCCGGCGAGACCCGCGGGCTGGGCACGTCGAGCACGAACTGCGTAGGGGTCGGGCGCAGGCGGCGCGCGGCGGTGGTGGCCGTGGGGCCTTCGCCGGCGCTGAGGTCGAACCAGAAGCGCGGCTCCATGGCCTTCAGGGCGATGCGCGCGAGGCCGTGGCGATCGGTGGCGACGGTCGGGGGCAGCGCCACGGCGCTCTTGCCCTCGGTGACGGTGATCTGCACGGGGCCCTGCAGCGGGCTGCCGTCGGCGGCGTGGGCCAGCACCACCAGCGCGGTGGGCAGGTTGCCGGGGAACACGTGGTCGAGGGGCGCGATGTCGAGGCTGAGCGGCCCCACGTCGGGGCGCGGCGGCGTGCGCGGCTTCGCCTTGGGCAGGGGGGCGATGGGCGCGTCGGCGGCGTGCACCGTGAGGGGGACCCGCACCGTCGTCTCGCCGGCGCCGGGGGTCTGCGCCACCATCTGCAGGGTCCAGGGGCCGGGGGCGGGTGGGGTCAGCGTGCCCTGCACGAAGGTCCCGGCGTGGCCGGTGATCAGCACCTCGTCGGTGGGCTCGCCCGCCAGCGCGGGGCCGTCGTCATGGCCTGGCTCGAAGCGGGCGCGCACGGCGCCGAGGGGGGCGAAGCGGGTGAAGGCCAGGTCGTGCAGGCCGACGCGCACGACGGCCGCCTGGCCGGCGTACCAGCCCGGCGGGCCGAAGACGTGCAACCCCACCCGGGCGTCGAGGGTGCTGGTGAAGATGCCGCCGCCAATGACCAGGGCCAGCCACAGCCCGCCCGCGACGGCGATCAGGCGCCGGTGGCGGGTGAGCGCGCCGACCAGGCCGCCGCGGCCCGTCACGGCGTAGGCCCGCGGGCGGCGGCGCTCATGCTGGCCATGCGCTGGGTGAGGCGCTTGACGTGCTGGGCGAAGACCTTGCGGTCCCGGGACCGCACGCTGCGGCCACGGGTCATCTTGAGCTTGGCCGGGTTGACGTAGCGCCCGTTGCGCTTGACCGCGAAGTGCAGGTGGGGGCCCGTGGAGCGCCCGGTGGTGCCCACCTGGCCGAGCACCTGCCCCTGCTTGATGGGCTGGCCCCGGCGGATGCCCGAGGCGATGCGGTGCAGGTGCGCGTAGGCGCTCTCGAGGCCGTTGGCGTGGCGGATGCGCACCAGGCGGCCGTTCGGGCCCTTCCAGCCGGCGTAGGTGACGGTGCCGTCGGCCATGGCCCACACCGGCGTGCCCCGCGGGGCGGCGTAGTCGATGCCCGTGTGGGCCTTGGTGTAGCCGAGCACCGGGTGCTTGCGGCGCAGGTTGAAGTTGGACGACACCCGCGAGAACTTCAGCGGGGTCTTGAGGAAGGTCTTCTGGGCGCTGCGGCCGTCCTCGAGGAAGTAGCCGCCCTGGGTGCCCTGATCGGGCTGGAACCAGAAGGTGCGGAAGGTGCCCACCTGGCCCACGTACTCGGCCGCCAGGATGCGGCCGTACCGGATGAACTCGCCCTTCTTGTAGATCTTCTCGACCACCACGTTGAACCGGTCGCCCGGCTTGGTGTCGTCGCGGAAGTCGATGTCCCACGCGAGGGCCTGCACCACGGCGGCGGCGAGGGCGGGGCCCTCACCGGCGCGCTCCAGGGCCTCGTAGAGCGACGAGCGCACCTCGCAGGCGACCTCGTCCTCCACGGTGTCGAGGAACACCGGCACCTTGCGGGTGTTGAACCCGTCTGCCGCGCGCTCGGCCTCGAAGACCTGCAAGGGGTCGTGCTCGAACACGAAGCGCTCGACGTTGCCGGTGGCCCGCTCGACCCGCAGCTCGTAGCGGGCGCCGGGGCGGGCGCGGCGGAAGTCGTACAGGGGGCGGAGGCTGGCGACGACGGCGTTGACCTCGTCCAGGGCGACGCCGTGGCTGCCGAGCAGATCCGCCACGGTCTGGCCCGGCTTCAGCGTGCCCTCAGCGTCGAGCAGCGGCCCCCCGGCGTCGACCTCGCCGTCGACGGCGGCCAAGGGGTCCCGCGGGGCAGAGGGCGCGGCCTGGGCGGGGGCGCCGGGCAGCGGCCCAGCGGGGGCGGGCGCAGGCAGGCTGGGGGTGGAGGCCGCGGCCTGCAGGGTCGCGGTCAGCGCGCTGAGCGCCCCGAACGGGCCGGTGGGCAGGGGGCTGGCGGTGGGCGCGCCGATCCTGGCGGCCGTGAAGCGTGGGGGCCGCAGCGGAGCGCTTGGGGCCTCGGGCGTGGCCGGCGGGGGCTCGGCCGCC
>JAUHVS010000461.1 GCA_030424955.1 bacterium
CGGTGAGCACCCCGGCCAACAGCGGCGCCCTGCGCGTCTACCTGTACAGCGACAGCCGGCTCTCGGGCCCCGGCGGTCTGGTGAACCCCAACGCCGAGGCGGGCCCGGCCGAGCAGATCGGCGGCCGCCTGAACTACCGCATCGCGATCCCCGAGAACACCAACGGGCTGGCGGACGACAACTTCTTCATCCGCATCGAGGCCGCCGATCCCGACGACATCGCGGACTACGACCTCAACGTGGTGGTGGTGCGGGTCAACGACCCCTGCCTGCCCGACGCCAACGAGCCCAACGACACCCTGGGGGACGGCATCCAGCTCGACAACCTCGACGGCATCAGCGCCGACGGCCTGGTGGTCGCCAACGAGGACCACGCGGCCTTCGACGACGCGAGCATCTGCCCCGGCGACGTGGACTACTACTGCCTGACCGCTGAAGAGGGCGACATCCTCGAGGCCTGGATCGTGTCCGATCCCGCCCTGATCCTCGGCCAGATCGAGGTCCAGTGGGTGGACGAAGAGGACGGCGCCATCGGCGGCAGCGCCCGCATCAGCGACCCGAACGGGGCGCCCCTCAAGGCGCGCGCCCCGGGCGTCGGCGCGGGTGTCTACTGCGCCCGCGTGGACGGCCTCGCGCAGGCCGAGGGCCCCTACACCCTGTTCGTGCGCCGCAGCGTGCTCGACAACCCCGACCTGTGCCCCCAGGACGCCAACGAGAACGGCCCCGGCGGCGCGCGCAACGACCGCGCGGACGACGCCGTGGCGCTGGCCGACGTCAGCGGTGGCGAGGGCCTGCGGTTCCAGTACGACCAGGGCCTGCTCTGCGACATCAACATGACCCGCGACCAGGACTGGTACACCTTCGACGTGGCCGACAACAACAGCCGGGTCTGCGTCACCGTCGAGGGCTTCGAGAACGGCCGCGCGAACGTCGACATGCAGGTCTACCGGATCGCAGCGCAGGGTGATCCCTGCGCGAACGACGACGCCTGCGGCGCCGCCGGTGCCTGCATCCAGGGCCAGTGCCGCGCCTTCACCGACCGCTCGACCACCGGCTTCGACGCCGAGGTGGTGAACCTCACGCCTGGGATCGTGGGCAACCGCATCGGCGAGCACTTCGTGCGCGTCTTCCGCGGCGCCGCCGGCGAGCTGGCCGCCTACACGGTGACCGCGACGGTCACCCCGCCCGGTGACTGCCAGCCCGACTGGCAGGAGATCGACGAGCGCAACGACAGCTTCGACACCGGCACCCAGCTGGGCTCCGGCGAGGCCGCCCTGTGCGACACCTGGCTGTGCCGCGACGAGGCCGTGCAGGGTGACTGGTACGACATCACGGTGCCCGCCGGTGAGGACCGCACCATCATGATCGAGTACCAGCAGGCCGTGGATGGGGCCATGACCCTGTTCTTCAGTGGCCCCCTGGCCGACATGCCCGGCATGGACGCCTTCGGTGCGAGCACCACCGTGGGCAACTACCTGTGCATGAACATCGAGGGTGGCGCGATGGACCAGGTCGTGACCTTCGGCCTGACGGGCCAGCCGATCCCCGGCCAGGAGCGCATCGACTACAACGTGCGCGTGGTGCCCACCGACCTCAACGCGTCGGACGTGGGCGAGTGCTACACCCTCGGCGCCATCGAGCTGCCGTCCTGCGTGCCCGATCCGTTGAACTTCTACATGGGCTGCTACCCCACGTTCGCGGTGCCCTGAGGCGGACTGAGCGCGGTGGGCCGCGGTCCCCGCGCTCTCCCCTCTCCCCCTCGGCGGGTCGCCCTGAGCGCCCGCCAGCCCCCTTCCCGAGCTTGCCTTGGCTGCTGCCGCCGCTCTGAACGAGCGGCCGCCCCGAGGCGCCGGTCCCCGTCTCCAGAATCATCCGGCAATCCGCTTGATCATCGAGTGCGATGCGGCCATGATGCGCCGCTCAAAGATTCAACCCTCGTTCGGAGACGGCGCGATGAAGACTCGCAACAAGAAGAACACCAATCGGCGTAAGGCGGCTCGGCTCCACAAGGTGCACAAGGCCAAGCGTCGCACCAACGGCGACCTCAAGAAGAAGCGCAACGGGCACCTCACCTCCAGCTGAGGCGTGCCCCTGTGGGGCGCCCCCTGGGCCCCACGCCCTGTGCAGGTCTGCTGATCCCGCCGACTGAGGTCCACGCGTGGTGTCCCCGCGCCTGACGCCCTGCGTCGAGGTGCTGTGTCCCGCCGTGTGGCGTCTCGCCGGCAGGTTCGTCGGGCAGGCCTGTTTCGTTCATCCCGGTGGCGCCCTGCCAGCCTGCTGAGCGTGCGGCTCTTCACCCCCCCAGGGTGGTCGCTGAGATGCTCCAGGCAGGCTCGCCCGACGGCTGACCGCTTGCGGCGGTGCGGATCACACGACCGCCCGCCGCAGGTGTCTCCTCCGTGCGAGCAGCGTCGGTGTGGCCTCCGGTCCCGCAGCTGCGTGCGTTGAAGGAGCGGTCATGGCCGAGCAGTTCATCTACCACATGCGCGATCTGCGCAAGGTGTACCCCGGCGGCAAGGAGGTCCTGAAGGGCATCCACCTGTCGTTCTATCCCGGCGCAAAGATCGGCGTCATCGGCGGCAACGGCGCGGGTAAGTCCACCCTGCTGCGGGTGATGGCGGGCCTCGACACCGACTTCGTCGGCGAGGCGTGGCTCGCCAAGGGCTTCAGCGTGGGCTACCTGCCCCAGGAGCCCGTGCTCGATGAGACCAAGGACGTCGACGGGAACGTGCGCGACGCCGTGCAGGCCACCCAGGCGCTGCTCGACGAGTTCAACGCCGTCAGCATGGCCATGGGCGACCCCGACGCCGACTTCGACACCCTGCTGACCCGCCAGGCAGAGCTGCAGGACAAGATCGACGCCGTCGACGCCTGGGAGCTCGACAGCCAGCTGGACGTGGCGAAGAGCGCGCTGCGCCTGCCGCCCGACGACGCGCAGATCGCCACCCTCTCGGGTGGTGAGAAGCGCCGGGTCGCGCTGTGTAAGCTGCTGCTCGAGAAGCCCGATCTGCTGCTGCTCGATGAGCCCACGAACCACCTGGACGCCGAGACGGTGCTCTGGCTGGAGGGGCACCTGCAGCAGTACCACGGCACGATCGTGCTCATCACCCACGACCGGTACTTCCTCGACAACGTCACCGAGTGGATCCTGGAGCTCGACGCCGGCCGTGGGCTGCCCTGGAAGGGCAACTACTCGAGCTGGCTGTCGCAGAAGCAGGACCAGCTGGCGCTCAAGGAGAAGAGCGAGTCCTCGCGCCGCCGCGCCCTGCGCGAAGAGGCGGAGTGGATTCAGGCGAGCCAGCGGGCCCGACAGGCCAAGAGCAAGGCCCGGATCAAGGCCTATGAGAGCTTGGTGGCCCAGGAGTCCGACGACGGCGCCCGCCACCGGCTGGAGCTTCGGCTCCCCCCCGCCCCCCGCCTGGGCGATCTGGTGATCGAGGTGGACGGCCTGTCGAAGGGCTTCGATGATCGGCTGCTCATCGACAACCTCTCGCTCAAGGTGCCGCCCGGCGCCATCGTGGGGATCATCGGCCCCAACGGCGCCGGGAAGTCGACGTTCTTCCGCATGCTGGTGGGCGACGAGACGCCAGACGCCGGCAGCGTGCGCATCGGGCCCACGGTCGAGATGTCCTACGTGGACCAGAACCGCGACGCCCTGGCCGGCGACAAGACGGTCTGGCAGGAGATCACGGACGGCGCCGAGGTCATCGACATGGGTCGGGACCACATGAACTCGCGGGCCTACACCGGCGCCTTCGGCTTCAAGGGCGCCGATCAGCAGAAGCTGGTCGGCAAGCTGTCGGGCGGCGAGCGCAACCGCGTTCACCTGGCCAAGCTGCTCAAGAGCGGCGGCAACCTGCTGCTCCTCGATGAGCCCACCAACGACCTCGACGTCGATACGCTGCGCTCGCTGGAGGAGGCCCTGCAGACCTTCTCGGGCTGCGTGCTGATCGTGAGCCACGATCGCTGGTTCCTCGACCGCATCGCCACCCACATCCTCGCCTTCGAGGGCGACAGCCAAGTGGTGTGGTTCGAGGGCAACTTCGAGGCCTACGAGGCCGACAAGAAGCGGCGCCTGGGCGCCGACGCGGTGGGCGTGCCCAAGCGCATCAAGTACCGCAAGTTCCAGCGCTAAGCCCCGTGTCCACCCTGCCCGCCTTGCCCCCCGGCTTCCCCGGCGTCCTGTGGCGCCGGGTCGAGGCCACCCTCCACCCCACGAGCGATGAGCACCCGAGCGACGTCGCCGACGAGGTCGTGCGCTGGATCGAGGGGCGCTCGCCCGAGGATCTGGGCGCGGTGCTCGACGCCCTGCGCAGCGCGGGCGCCTACGCCGTCTCGCTGGAGGTGCTCGAGGCTGCCTGGAACGCCGAGCTGCCCCTGGACCTGCACGGCCGCGTGGCCGAGGACTGGATCGGCACGGTGCTGCACGGCGTCGGTGACCGCGCGGGCGCCGAGGTGGTGGCGCAGCACCTGGTGTCGCGCGCCCAGGCGCTGGGCCCCGCCTTCGCGGGGGATCTGGGCCACCTGTGCCTGGAGTGGGATCTGAACGGGGCCGCCGACGCGCTGGTGCGCTTCGCGGCCGCGGCGCTCCCCGGCGACACGGCCCTGCAGTTCGCGCTGGGGGTGGTGTGCAAGCTGGCCGGTGAGTGGTCCGAGAGCGCCGCCGCCTTCGAGGCCGTGCTGCGGCAGCGGCCCGACGAGCGGTCCGCCTGGTGGAGCCTGGGGATCGCGCGGACCGCCTTGTCGGACTGGGCCGGGGCCCGGGCCGCGTGGCAGGCCCTGGGCTTCACGCTGCCCGGTGACGCCGGCGACTTCGCCTCGGCCGGGGCGCCGACCCCGGTCCGGCTGCCCGCCGCGCCCGGCGCGCCCGCGCGCTACGAGGTGGTCTGGGGCCGCCGGCTGTGCCCCGCGCGGGTGCGCCTGGAGGGCCTGCCCCGCTTCCCCCACCTCGCCGATCACGGTGACGTGGTCTTGGTCGACGGCGTCGCGGTGGGCGAGACGGCGGGCGCGGAGGGCCAACCCGTCGCGATCCTGCCTGCCCTGGCCCCGTGGGGTGCGGCCCGTGGCTGGCCCCGCTTCATGGTGGCCGGCCCGCAGCGCGCGCACACGGATCGCGACGCCCTGCAGCGCGCGGTCGCGCGCCTGCACGGCGAAGGCTGGCCGGCGGCCGACTGGACCGGGCTCGACGGTGCCCCCCACACCCTGGCCTTGGGCCTGATCGTGCCCAGCGGGCGCACGGCCGGGGCCGCTGCGTCGGCGCTGGCCGCGGCCATCGGCGATCTTCCGCTGCAGTGCCCTGCCCTGCTGCAGGCGGCTGGGCTGCCACCCGAGACTCAGTGGGCGACCCTCCGCCCGGAGGGGCCCGCATGAGGCGCACCGCGTTTATCCAGCTCTGCCTCGTGAT
>JAUHVS010000462.1 GCA_030424955.1 bacterium
TTCTTCGAGTCCAACCCCCGGCTGAGCATGATGCCGCGGATGCTGGACAAGCTGGCCGACGACCGGCGCGAGCGGATCTTCGGCAAGGCCGGGGCGTTCATCGCCGCGATGACGGGGCCGCCGGAGTCGCCGAAGCAGATCCCCTGGCGGCCCTGGCCGTCCACCACGACGTAGGCGCGGGTGATCTCGGCGATCTGCACCTGGGCGAACCAGCGGCCGTCGCGCTCGGGATCGAAGGTCTCTCCGTAGCCCGCGGCGTCGGCCGGCCGGCCCACCAGGGCCTGGCCAGCGGGGCCCGACAGATCGGCGCGGTTGAGGCTGAGGGGCCGCAGATCGGGGGCCGCGCGGCGGGCGTCGCCGTTGAGGATGAGCAGGGCGGCGTCGACCTCTGGGTGGGCGTGGATGGCCTCGAGGGTGAAGGTGCCCCGCGGGGTGCGCGGATCGACCCCGATGCCGAACCCGGTGTTGTCGACGGTCAGCCCCTCGATGCAGTGCTTCGCCGTGATGACGTGCCGGGCGTCGATGAGGGTGCCGGTGCAGAAGGGCACGGTGGGGCTGTTCAGCGCGAAGAGGTAGCCGATGGCGAGCTGCTCGCCCGGCGTCATCGGCAGCACCTGCGGCTCACGGGTGCCGTTGCGGATGGCGTCGTGCCGCGTGGCCCACGGGGTGGCCTCATCGGCCGGGGCGCAGGCGGTCAGGGCCAGCAGGGCCAGGCCCCACGCGAGGCCCAGCGCGGGTCGCCGGGCTGGGCGGGGCGTGACGTGCACAGCACATGGGGCCGGCAGGCCCCGGCCGACAGACCCCAACGCCTCAGCGCGCGAGGCCGTGCGCTGCGGGGGCTGGGCGATGACAGGGTGGGCGGGCGTACGCATGTCCCTCGGTTTAGCAGATTTCGGGCCAGCCCGGCGACGGCGCTCGCGGACGCGGGGTCAGCCGTCGGCGGGCGCGTAGCCCATCTCGCGGATGCGGTTGAGGTTGGCCCGCACGACGGGGTCGCCTGGCCGCAAGGTGTCGGCGGCGCTGAAGGCGATCCAGGCGCCCAGGTAGTCCCGCGCCAGGAGGGCGTCGAGGCCTTCGTCCAGCAGCTGGTCCACCTGGGCGGTGGTGTCCCGCGCGGCCGCGACCGCCTGGGGCCCGGGCCACTCCTGGGTCGCCTCGGCGTCGGTCCAGCCCGGCGGGCGCGAGGCCTCGTCGTGGAGCCGGAAGGCGTCCAGCAAGAGGTGGTCGACGCCCTGGTGCACGGTGCGGGGGCCCGGATCGCCGACGTAGGGGTCGATCTCGACGCGGAGGCCGGCGGCGACGACCAGCGCCCGGGCGGCCGGCTCGCCGTCCTCGACCCCATGGTGGGCCTGCCAGACCTCGCCCCGGATGACGGTCATGTGGCCCACCTGGGTGCGCCCGTCGTAGACCCGCAGGAGCATGGTGTGTCGGCCCATGGCCGCGAGCTGCAGGTAGTCGCTGACCCCGAAGGGCGTGGGGGCCGAGGCGCGGCGCTGGGCGAGGTGCTCGCTGACCCGCTGCCGGAGGGTCTCCATGGGCAGGGGCTTGTCGAAGACCTCGATGTCGCTGCGCCGCGGGATCTGGTCGCGGAAGCGCCCCAGCCAGGCCGAGACGAAGACCACGGGGACCGGGCGGCCGGCGCGCTCGATGTCGGCCAGCAGATCGACGGCGCAGCCGTCCGGCAGGCTCAGATCGCTGACCACCATGGAGGGCGCCTCGTCCGCGAGCAGCGCGCGGGCCTGGGCGAGGGTCCCGGCCTGCACGATGTGCACGTCCGGCAGGCGCTCGAGCGCCCGCGCCATGGAGCGGCGCAGGATCTCTTCATCCTCGACCAACAGGACGACGGCCAACGGATCAGCCCTTCACGGGCATCTGGTAGAGGTTGGTGAGGTAGTCCAGGCCGACGTCCAGCTGGGCTACCCAGTCGATGAAGCGCTTGACCATGTCGCGGCCGCGGAACATGGCGCCGTGCTGGGGGCAGATCATCTCGATGTCGAGGGTCCGCGCCAGGGTCGCCCAGCCTTGCATGGCGGCGTTGGCGGTCATGTACCGCCGGTGGAAGCCCTCCATGTACTTCAGGTGAGCGTCGAAGTCCTCGACCCACCAGTAGTCCATGCCCAGCGAGGCGCCGAGGTCGCCCGTGTAGAGGATCTTCGAGACGGGATCGTAGACCTGGAAGTTGCCGCAGGAGTGCAGGAAGTGGGCGGGGATGAGCGCGACCTCGCAGCCGTCCAGGTCGACCCAGGTGCCGGCGTCTTCGACGGGCTCGATGCGGTCCGCCACCAGCCGGTCGACGCCGAAGTGGGTGACGAAGCGGCTCCACAGCGAGGGGATGCGGGCGCGGGCGTCGGTGGTCATCAGCCAACCGTTGAGGGCCGCGCAGATGTCGGGATCCTGGTGGCTGAGGAACAGCTCGGTCAGCGTCGCCGTGCCCCGCAGGATGCTGTCGATCTCGCTGCGCGCCTTGGCGTAGACCTTGTGGCCGCCCGGATCGAGCAGCATGGCCGCCTTGCCGTGCACGATCAGGTGCTGGTTGGCCTGCACGGCCAGGCCGTGGCCAAAGTCCTCGAGCAGCAGGTTGCGGTGCCCGCCCGACGAGAAGATCTCCATGGGCGGCATAGGTTTACTCCGGAGGTCTGCGGCCGGCGGGGTGCGCCGGGATGGGCACGCGCACGGTGACGGTGGTGCCCAGATCGGGTTGGGATTCGAGGGTGAGGGTGCCGCCCGCCTCCTGGACGGCCTCGCGGCAGATGACCAGGCCCAGGCCGGAGCCGTTGGGGCGGGTGGTGAAGAAGGGGTTGAAGCACTGGGCCTTCACGGCCTCAGACATGCCGTGGCCTGTGTCGCGGACCACCAGGGTCAGCACCTGGTCGGCCAGGCAGGCGCTGACCCGGATGGCGTCGTCGGGGCGGCAGGCCTGGACGGCGTTGTTGGCCAGGTTGAACACGACGGCCCGCACGACGCTGAGATCGAAGGGCAGCAGCGGGAGGCGCTGCACGTCGGTGACGAGGCGCACGCCGCGGCGGTCAGCCCGCATGGCCATGATGCGCGCGGCCTCCTCGATGGCGAGGTCCACCGCGGCCGGGCGGTCCCCGATCAGGGAGCGGCCGACGGATCCGATGCCTTGGAACACCAGGCCCATGCGCCGCAGCTCCTGGAGGACGGCGTGGAGCGTGAGCTGGTGCGGGGCCAGGCCTGGGTCGTCGTCGGCCTCTTCGATGAGGTTCTCGAGGACCCCGGTGATGGCCGCGAGGGGGTTGCGCAGCTCGTGGAGCACCGAGGGCAGGACCTCGCCGACCAGCGCCATGCGCAGCAAGCGGTCGCGCTCCGCTCGCAGGCGGCGCTCGTCGGTCAGGTCGCGGAACAGCACCAGCAGCGGTTCCTGGGGCCCGGCCTTCTCGACGGAGTAGCCGAGGGTGCGCGGCCCATCGGGGCCGGGGCGCTCCACGGTGTGCCGCATGGGGCCTTCGGCGCCCTCAGCCGCGTCCAGCAGCGCGTCCAGCGGGGCGAGCACGCTGTCGACGGTGCGCCCGACGAGCGCGGCGGCTGGCTGACCCAGGATCTCGGCGCCCCGAGCGTTGATCCGCAGGATGCACCCCGCGTGGTCACAGGCCAGCAGCGCCGAGGGGACGCGCTCGAAGAGATCAGCCGCGGGCGGCGCTGGGCGGCCGCTCGGCCGCACTTAGAGGACCTTCGCGATCTGCGCAGCGGCTCGGCTGGTGTCGAGGAAGATGAGGCCGAGCTTGGCGGCCTTGCTGGCCATCACCAGCAGGAGGGTGCCGTTGCTGGCCTGCACCATCAGCGCGTAGCCGTTGGCGCCGCGCACCAGCACCTGCTGCACCTCGCCGCGCTCGAGCTCGTCGGCGGCGCGGATGCCCAGGCTGGCCAGCGTGGCGGTCATGCCGGCGACGCGGGTCTCGTCGATGTGCTGGGGGAGGGCCGAGGCGATCATGAGGCCGTCCTCCGACACCAGGGCGCAGGCCTCGACGTCGGGGGTGCCGGTCTGCAGATCGCGCAGGATGCGGTTGACGGTGTCCATTCGGGACATGGAGAGCTCTCCTGAGGGGCTGCGGGGCGAGGCCCCGGGTGATGCGTCAGCCGGTGGCTGCGAGGTCGGTGGCGTCGTGGGTGGTCCAGTCGCCCATGAGGCGCTGCACGTGGCGGAGGACCGGGTCGAGGGCCTGGGGGGACAGGGGGCGGCCGGCCGACACGGCGGTGAGCAGGAAGCGGCCGCCGTCGACGGTGAACAGCCGGCTGACGGCCACCCGCTGCGCCTCGTCATGGAGGACGAAGGCCATCGGGGCAGGCTCTCCAGTCCTCTCGAGGTGCTCCGCGACGGTGATGAGGAGCGCCGAGACGCCGGCGCGGATCTCAGCGCGGGCGCCGTCGCCGCTGTTCGCGAGGAGCAGGCCGCTGGCGTCGCTCAAGAGCACGGCCTCCAGGCCGGCCTCGGCCGCGATGGCGTCGAGGAGGGCGTGCAGATCGCTCCGGCTGGTGCCCAAGCGGATTGAAGCCAACGCCGTGCCGAGCTGGTCCTGCGCCACCACAGGCGCGAGGGCCTCGGCCACAGCCGCCTTGAGGCGCGACTCGTCAAAGGCCGGCGCCGGGGCCTGACTGAGGGCGTGGCGCATGGCGGCCAGATCCTCGGCGTGCTCATTGAGGGCGTCGGCCTGCTGGCTCAGGGCATGCACCTGGGCCCGGGCCTGCACCAGGGCGACCTGCTGCTCTCCCAGGCTGTGGGCGAGGGCGTCGCGGGCCGCGTGCCCACGGCGCACACCCAGCAGGTAGCCGCCGGTCCAGACGAGCGCGCAGGCGGCGCCTGCGAGGCTCAGGGTGGTGATCATTGGAGGCCCTCCAGATCGGCTGGGCAGCCGCCCTCGGGCAGCCAGAGTTCGACGCGGCGGTTGCGGCCATCGCTGGGCAGCACCCCGACCAGCGGGGCGTACTCGCCGAGGGCCTGCACCGTCAGCCGATCGGCGGGCACGCCCGCCCCGACGAGCCGGCGGCGGGCGCGCTGGGCGCGTCGGTGGCTCAGGGTCAGGTTCGTGTGGGCGTCGCCTTCGGCGTTGGCGTAGCCGCGAATGATGACGCCTGTGTCACGCCCCTTGAGCCAGCCAGCGAGGGCCGCCAAGGCGGCGCGATCGGCGGCGGAGGCGGCGGTGTCGTTTGGCCCGTAGTGGAGGGTGTGCGCGAGGCAGGGGCCAAGCGCAGCCCGGGGGGCGGCCTGTGGGGGCGGATCCACCGGTGAGGGCTTGACGACGGGCTCAGGGTCGGCGACGGGCGCGGGGTCGGCGGCTGGCTCGGCGGAGCCCTGGCAGGCGCACCCCCGGCGCACCGGCCTTACTACGGCCTCGCGCTCCTGCCGCAGGCCGGGGTGGCCGTGGGCATGGCGCTGATC
>JAUHVS010000463.1 GCA_030424955.1 bacterium
GCCGCGCCGAGCCCAGCGTGGTGCTCGACTTCGGCGGCGACGGCGACGCCATGACCGAGGTCTTCGACGCCGACCGCCCCCGCGAGCTGCCCCGCGGCCGGCTGGTGGTCACCGGCGGGCCCGACGACGGCAAGACCTGGTACATCAACCGCCCCGTGACCTTCCTCGGCCGCGGGCAAGACAACGACATCGTGCTGCTCGACACCTCGGTGAGCCGGCGCCACCTGCGCATCGACCGCCACGGCGAGGGGTTCTGCGTCACCGACGACGGCAGCGGCAACGGCACCTGGGTCAACGGCGGCCGCGCCAGCCGCGACGAGCTCTACGACGGCGACCGCCTGCTGGTGGGCGACACCACCCTGGTGTTCAGCACCGTCGGCCTGCCCCGCCGCCGCGCCCAGCTCGCCGGCCAGATCACCGATCCCGGCAAGCGCCCGTCGCGGCCGGCCATGCGCCCCGTGTCCCCCCTGCGGCGCATCCCCGTCAGCTGGCTGCTGGCCTGGGGCGCCACCACCCTGGTGGCCGTGGCGCTGACCGTGGGGGCTGTGCGCATGCTGCGCGCCCACCGCTACGCCAAAGCCCGCGCCGCCGCCGAGTCCCACCGCACGGTGGCCGTCGAGGCGGTGCAGCGCCGCGCCTGGCCCGAGGCCCGGGCCGCCCTGCAGCAGGCCGAGGCCATCGACCCCAGCCTGCTGGACTACAACGCGGAGTACTTGCGGTTGGGCCAGGCGCAGCAGGACGCTGCCGCCCTCGATCAGGCCCGGCAGGCGCTGCTGGCCGGCGCCTACGCCGACGCCATCGCCCGGGTGGCGCGCATCGCCGAGGACAGCCCCTACAGCTTCGACGCCCGCATGCTGCGCCGGCAGGCCCAGGCCGCCCTGCAGGGCGCCGTGCCGCCCGCGCCGCCGCCCGTCAGACCAGGCCCATCACCACGCTGATCGCCGTCGAGATGCCCACCAGCGCGGGCGCGCCCTTGATCTCGAGGTCTTCGATCTCTTTGTCGGTGTAGGCCAGCAGCGCCGTGTTGATGACGATGCTCGCCAGCAGGCCCACCAGCCCGAAGGTGAACAGGTTGGGCAGCCACAGCACCAGGCCGGCCAGCCACTGCAGGGGCCAGCCCAGCAGCACGTTGACCACCCCCAGCACCAGGGCCGCGCCGAAGGCCGCCCCCCAGCCCTTGACCCTCACCGACGGCAGCGCGGTGGCGGCCACCATGAAGATGCCGGCGGTCAGGGCCCACTTGATGAGCAGATCGGTCATGGCGTCACGCCCCCGTCGTCGATGATGAGGCCCCCGCCGTCCCGCCCCGCCAGGGCGAGGACCCGGGCGGGCAGGCCGCGGTCGTCCACCAGAAACCTCAGCGCCCGCACGGTCAAGCCCGCCGACGCGAATCCGCGCAGCAGCGCCGTCAGGTGGCCGGCGTCGAACACCACCACCACCCGCCCGTGGGGCGCCAGCGCGCCCGCCGCCACCCGCAGGAAGTCGCCCACGTCACCGGCGGTGGCGTGGGTGGCCTGGCGCACCCGCCCGTCGCGGCTCTCGCGGCCCCAGCCCGCCGGGTAGAAGGGCGGGTTGCTGACCACCAGGTCGAAGGCCCGCGGCGGCACCGGCGCGGCCCGCACGTCGGCGCGGGCGAACACCGCGCGGTCGGCGAACCCGTTGAGGGCCGCGTTGCGGCGGGCCTGATCGGCGCTGCGGGCGTCCAGCTCGAGGCCCACCAGCGCCCGCAGCCCCGGGTGCACCTGGTGCAGCGCGGCCAGCAGCACCCCCGTCCCAGTGCCCAGGTCGAGCACCCGGTCCCCGGGCCGCGCCGGGGCGAAGCGGGCCAGGTCGAAGGCCCACGGGCAGGGCTGGAAGCCCTTCTTGTCGTGGATGAGCCAGCCCTCACCCAGCGGCGCCACCCGCTCGGTGCGGGCGACCGCGAGGCCGGCCGCCGCCGCCGCCGCCCGCCCCGCGCGCATCAGGCGACCCGCCGGGGCAGGAGCGTGCCCGGGGGCCCGAGCACGTAGGCGGCGTGGCGGGGGCCGATCTGCGACCAGGTGAAGCGCGCCCCGTAGGCCCGGTGCTGCGCCGCCCGCGCGGCGTACGCGTCGGGGGCCGCGTCGAGCACCGTGTCGACGGCGGCGCGCAGGGCGACCGGGTGCTCGGGCGGCACCAGCAGCGCCCCGGCGGGGCCCGCGGCCGCCGCCACCCCGCCGGTGTCGCTGGCGACCACCGGCACCCCCGCCGCGAGGGCCTCCAGCAGGGCCACCGGGGTGCCCTCGGTGCGCCGGCCGACGGTGCGGCTGGGCAGCACGAACAGGTCGGCCGCCGCGAGCAGCCCGTCGCGGGCGCCCGGCCCCAGGGTGCCCAGGGCCGCGAAGGGCACGCCCTGATCCGCGCAGCGCTGGGCGATGGCCTTGGCCTCGGGGCCGTCACCGGCCGCGCACCACAGCACGTCGTCGCGCCCCGCGAGGGCGTCCGCCAGCACGTCGTGGCCCTTGATGGGCACCATGCGCCCGACGGTGGCGACGATGCGGCGGCCGCCGGCGCGGGTCTTCAGATCGGCCACGAAGGCCGGGTCGGGCCGGGCGGGCTCCACGCCCATGGGCAGCACGTGGGGCTCGCGCTGAAACGGGCGCCCCAGCAGGTCGCGGAAGCGCCGGCGCAGGGCCTCGCTGACGAAGGTGAGGAACAGCCGCTCCTCGATGCTGCGGGCGATCCCCCGCCCCCCGGGCAGGCGCTCCAGCAGGGCCACGTCGCCCCCATGGGCCACGCCGTGGGCCACCCGCGGCGCCACGTGCCGGGCCACCCAGCCGCTCGGCAGCAGCCAGTGGGCCACCAGCCGCTCGTCGGGCTCGACCACCGCCCGGGCCGCCCGCCGCATGACCCAGCTCGCGCCCACGCCCGCCAGCCCGGCCCGCAGCGGCTGGCGCTCCAGGGCCTCGGGCGCGCCGCCCTGGCCGAAGAGCTGGCCCCGCAGCCGCACGGTCAGCCGCTCCACCCCCTCGGGCGCGGGGCCGTCGCCGGGGGCCAGCACGCGCACCCGGGCCCCGGCCTCCACCAGCGCGCGGGTATGCTGCCACACGAAGCGCGCCGCGGGATCGTCACCGTGGGCCGGCCAGGAGGGGCTCACCACGAGCACGCGCTGCCTCACGCGCGGGAGTCCCCGAGCAGCCGCACCGGCGCCCGCCGCACCCGGCGGGCCAGCCGCGCCACGCCCGCCCGGAGCAGCAGCAGGCTGATGGGCGCCACCACCCGCACCACCCGGATGCCCGAGCGCTCGTCGCCGTAGATGGGGCTGACCGGCCGGTCCACCACCCGCGCGCCCACCGCCGCCAGCTTGGCCAGCAGGTCGTTGGGGAAGCCGTAGCGGCCGTACAGATCGTCCAGGGGCAGCTGGCGCAGGGTGGCTAGGTTCAGGGCGGTGTAGCCGCACTGGCTGTCGCGCACGGCGTAGCCGGTGGCGAGGCGGGTCATCCAGCTCAGCGCGTGGTTGCCCAGCAGGCGCACCCAGGGCATGCGGCGCACCACCTCGGGGTGGCCCAGGCGATCGCCCTTGGCGTAGTCGGCGAGGCCGTCCGCGAGGGGGTCGAGCAGGCGGTGCATCTCGGCGGGGTCCATCTGCGCGTCGGCCCCCACCACCACCGTGGCGTCGGCCTGCAGGATCAGGGCGCGCTGGTAGCCGGTGACGATGGCGCCGCCGACCCCGCGGTTGACCGCGTGGCGCAGCACCTCCACCCGGGGGCCGGCGCCGTGGGCGGCGCCGCTGGTGTCATCGGCGCTGGCGTCGTCGACCACCACCACGTGATCCACGAAGGCCGGCAGCCCGGCCAGGGTCCGGGGCAGCAAGCGCGCCTCGTTGAAGGCGGGCACCACCACGACCACCCGCATCCCGCGATACATCCCGTTCCCCCAACGCCACGCCGCGCAAGCGGTTATCAGGCTTGGGCCGCCGGATCAACGACGCCCGCGCCCTCGACCCGGCCAGGGGCCTGGCCCATACTGCCGCCGTGGCCACCCCTGCCCCCCGCCGGTCCCCCCGCCGCCTCGGCCCCCGCGGCCTGCAGGGCGTCTTCGGCTGGACCTTCTTCGACCCGGCCAACCTGGTGGCGGTGACCCTGTGGGCCACCTCGCTGGGCCTCGTGGTGCACGCGATGCGGGGCCGCGGCGCCCCCGACTGGCCCATGGCCGCCCTGCTGTACCTGGCCATGGCCGGGGTGCTGCGGGCGTACTTCTTCGCCTTCTACCACGGGGGCCCGACGGGCCGGCTGACCACCCTGCTGATGAACCTGGTGGGCTTCGTGGGCACCGCCGCGCTGTGGGCCGATCGGGCCAGCGCGCACTCGGTGCTGCGGCCCTCCGGGCTGGCCGATCTGCCCGAGTCGCCGGGCCTGCGCTGGGCGGCCATCTTGCACATGGTGGTGGCCTTCACGCTGTGCCTGCACCTGCTGCTGCCCCGCGCCTGGCTGATCCGCACCACCGACGGCCTGGCGGATCGCAGCGGCCGGGACGCGGCGCCGGACGCGCCGCTGGACACCATCGACGATCCCGAGGCCCGCGCGGCCCGCGCCGCCGAAGAGGCCGCGCGCGCTCAAAAGGGCAGCTAGCCCTCGGGCCCGGCGTCCCGGACCTGCGCGGCCTCGTGGGCCACCCGCTGGCGCCAGAGGCGCCGGTAGCCCCGCACGTCGTTGGGGGGCAGCCGCCCCGCCGCCGGCGCGCCCAGGGCGCCGGCGCTCAGCCCCAGCGCCCGGGCCATGGCGGGCGCGCGGGCCGACAGCCCCACCCCACAGGCCACCGCGCCCAGCCCCAGGGCCAGCCACACCGATCGGGGGGCGCCCGAGCCCCGCGGTGCGCGCCACATCACCCGGCCCGTCGCGCCGATCTGGCCCACCGCCAGCAGCCCCAGCGCCCACGGGCTCGGCGCCCCGGGCCCCACCGCCGCCCAGCCCGCAGCCAGCGCCAGCGCCAGGGCCCCGAAGCCGGCCCCGCCGGGCAGCGCCACCGCGCCCGCCCACACCGCGCGGGTGGGCCAGCCGGCGTCGGGCCCGTCCGCCTCGTCGGCCGTGGCGGCCACGGCGGCGAGCCCCACCAGGCCCAAAGCCGCCGCCCACCAGCCGAGCCCTGAGCCCGTCGACAGGCCCAGCAGGATCGGCCCCAGCGCGGCCACGGCGGCGCTCCGGGCGGGGCCGCGCACGGCCCAGGCCAGGATCGGCAGGCCGGCCGCGCCCCAGGCCAGCGCCGGCCCCAGCCAGCGCAGGGCGTCGGGCGCCAGGGGCCACAGCAGCCGGCCCACGCCCGCCGCCAGCGCCAGCAGCGCCCAGCCCCCGTGATCCGTCGAGCCCCGCAGCGCGGCCGCGGCCAAGAGCGCCGCCCCGCCGCCGGCCAGGGCCACCCAGCGAAGCTGCATCACC
>JAUHVS010000464.1 GCA_030424955.1 bacterium
CTTTCTGACAGGCGCCGGAAACTATACCGACGACATCAACGTACATGGCCAAGCCTATGTGCACTTCCTGCGCTCCGACATGGCGCATGGCAAGATCAACAACATCGACACCAGCAGCAGCGCCGCGAACAGCGGGTAGCCCACGCGGCCGTGCTCCGCGAGGAACAGGCACCAGGGGCAGCGGTGGGCGAGCACGCCGTAGCGGTAGGGGGCGAGGACTTGCACCAGCGCGCCGCCGGCGATGAGCGCCCAGGCCGGCGCGGCGAGGGCCAGCGCGCGGGCCGACCAGGCCCGGTTGGGCCGGGCGAGGACGGCCAAGGCGAGCACCAGCACCGCCCCCGAGGCCCCGATGAGCGCGCGGGCCCAGTGGGCCTCGGTGAGGTGGGCGAGCACCCCGCTGTCGCCCTGCCTCACGGCGTCGTACACCACGGCGCAACAGTCCACCGCGCTGTGGGTGTCGAGGCGCCCGAGGGCGGTGACGCCGTCCCAGGCGGCGAGGGCCACGATGGGCAGGGCCAGCAGCAGGCCGCGGGCGCCGGCCTCGGCCAGGGCGCCATCCGGCCGGCTCGCGCCCAGCCGGTGCACCAGGTGCCAGCCCCCCAGGGCGGCCAGCGCCAGCCCACGCAGCGCGAGGGCGCGGTCCCCCCGGCCCGCCATGGCCTCGAACACGCCGGTGCCACACATGGCGCCCGGCACCAGGTCGGGCAGCACGCCGGCCACGGCCACCGCCCACAGCGCGGTCCCCAGCGCCCACGCGGCGAAGGCCCAGCGGGCCTGCAGCGCCGACGCCTCAAGCTGGCGCTCGAGGCGCAGCTGGCGGCGATCGGCGCTGCCGGGGTGCCAGCCCAGGAGCACCCGCAGCGCGGGCATCGTGGCGGCGGCCAGCAGGCCCACGGCGGCCAGATCGAGGGCCCACAGGGCGAGGATGAGGGGGGGCAGCATGTCAGCCGGGCTCGGCCCAGCGGCCGCCGGCGAGGGCCAGGCGGCGGTCCACCGCGGGGTGGGCCACGAGGCGGGGATCGTGGGCGGCCACCACCACCACGGCGCCGCGATCCCGGGCGGCGGCGAGGGCCGCGATCACCCGGGCGCTGGCGGCGTCATCCTGGTGGGCGGTGGGCTCGTCGGCGAGCACGAAGCGGGGCGTGGCCACCAGGGCCCGCGCCAGCGCGACCCGCTGCTTCTCGCCGCCCGACAGGGCGCGGGCCGAGCGGGCGGCCAGGGGCTCAGCGCCGACGGCGGCGAGGGCGGCGTGCGCCTGGGCTCGGGCGGCCGCCAGGGCCACTCGGCGGGGCACCAGGGGCAGCACCACGTTCTCGAGCACGGTCAGCTCGGGCATCAGGTGGGGGTGCTGCAGGGTCAGCCCCACGCTGCGCCGCCAGCGGTCGCGGTGGCCGGCGGTCCAGCGCGACACGGCCTCGCCGTCGGCGAGCACCTCGCCCGCCGTCGGGCGCAGCAGGCCGGCCAGCACGTGCAGCAGGCTGCTCTTGCCCACCCCGCTGGGCCCGGTGAGGGCCACCAGCTCGCCCGGGGCGAAGGTGGCGTCCAGGCCGGCCAGCACCGCCCGCTCCGTGCCGTCGGGCGCGGGGCGCACCAGCTGCAAGTCCTTGATCTGCAAGCTCATGCGTCGCCCTCACCCAGCAGGCTGGCGGGATCGGCGGTGGCGGCGCGGAAGGCCGGCCACAGGGCCGCGAGGGTCCACGGCGCGGCCACGAGGGCGGCCACCTCGGCCAGCACGAGCACGGCCCCGTCGGGGTCGAGGGTCAGCGGCGGGGGCGGCCCCGACCAGCCGAAGAGCAGCGCGCCGGGCCACTCGGCGCCGGGCCACAGCACCAGGGCGTAGGCGGCGGTGAGGCCCAGCACGGTGGCGGGGGCGCCGATCCACAGGGCGCGCCACAGGTGCAGGCGCACCACGTCGCCGGTGCCCCAGCCCAAGGCCTTCAGCAGCCCGACCTCGGCGCGGCGGCCCACGCGGTCGCGGGCCACGCCCACGATGAGCACCAGCACCGCCAGCAGGGCGGGCAGGGCGATGAGCGTCGACAGGCTGCCGCGGCGGGCGAGGGTGCTGGCCGCCTGGCCGGTGGCGTCGCGGCGGGTGACGGCGCGGGTGGGCCAAGGCAGGGCGGCGGTGAGATCGGGCAGGATCGCGGCCTGCTCGCTGTCGTGGAACACGTCGATGGCCAGATCCGACACGTGGCCGGGGGGCACCCCCAGCAGGCGACGGGCGCGGTCGGGGTGGACCAGCGCGGCCTGGTGCAGGGCGGCGCCGTGGGTGGCGGTGAGGATCGCGCGCACCACCAGCGGCGTGGTGGGGCGCCCGTCCAGGCGGCGCAGATCGAGCTCGGTGCCGAGCACGGGCTGGTCGACCACGGCGGGCCCCACGATGACGTCGCCGAGGCCGGGCGCGGGCACGCCCAGGGCCTGCGCGGCGGCGGCGTCGCAGCCGATGACGGTCACCGCGCCCTGGGGGCCGGGGATGATCCCCCACAGGCGACCGACGGCGGCCGACACGCCCCGCACGCTGCGGGCGGCGGCGACCCCCTCGGCCTCGGGCAGCGGGGCCCACCCGCCGGCGTCGAGGCGGCGCACCACCAGGCTCGGCCCAGCGGCCACCAGGCGATCAGCGGTGTGGGTGACGGCCTGGCTGGCGAGCAGGGTCATGCCCAGCAGGGCGGCCAGGGCGCCGAGCGCGGCCGCCAGGAGCAGGGCCTCGCCCGGTCGGCGCAGCACGTCCCGCAGGGCCCAGCGCGCGAGCAGGGTCATCGGCCCACCAGGCGGTGCACCGCCGGCGTGAGGGGGGACAGGCCCGGCGCGAAGCCCAACGGCACGCCCGGGTGATCGGTGAGGGGGTCGCCCGCCGCGCCGGGCGGCCGCAGGCCCGCGCTGTGCCAGTGCAGGGCCCGCTGGGCGGTGGCCGGCGTCGGGGTGTGGCGGGCGGCGTGCACCGCCACCGCGCCGAGGGCCAGCGCACACAGGGCGAGCAGGCCCCGGCCGAGCCAGGCGACGGCGTCGAGGTGGTCGGCGGGCGGGGGCCCTGCGCCCTCGTGGGCGGGGGCCTGGGGCCAGAGGGCGGGCGGCGGATCAGTGGCCACGGTGCGCGCCGCCCCCTTTGCCCCGCAGCGACGGCTTGCCGGTGATGATGCCAAACTTCTCGGGGGTGAGCTGGCCGAGCTGGAAGGTGTGGGCGCCCCCGTGGCGCTGGCGGAACACGGTGAGATCGGCCTGGGTCTTGAGGGGCACGAAGGCCGGGCCCATGGGGCCCACGACGTCCGAGCCGTACACCCACCAGGCGGCGCTGGCGTCGATGGGCTCGCCGCCGAAGTACTCGGGGACGGTCTCGCGGGCCGGCGTCGCGCCCTCGCCCAGGTAGGTGTCGGGGTGCAGGTGGCCCCGCAGGAAGCAGCCGGTGCCGCAGAAGTAGAAGGTGCGCCCGTCGGCCAGGGTCATGCCCGACGCGAACTTGGGGTGGGCCTGGGGCATCATGCCGCACACGGGGCACACGTCCTCGGCGCTGACCTGCAGGGCGCCCTCGGCGGTGAGGCCCTGCCGCGCGGGGGTGGGGCCGGTGGCCTTGGGGGCGTCGGCGCTGGCAGGGGCAGGGGGCGGCGCGGCGGGATCGGTCGCCTTCTGGCAGGCGGCCAGGGCGAGCAGCAGGCTGGCCCACAACAGGGTCTTGGGCATCACGCCCTCCTCTCGGTTCGGCCGGGCCCGGCGACGAAGCGGCGCACCATAGCACGCCCGCCTGCGGGCACCGACAGCCGGGTATCGTCTGCTCTGGTCCGTTACCCAAGCGACGTGTTACGCCCCACCCGTGAACGGCGCCGATCTGACCTCTCTCTTCGTGCTGGGCTTCCTGGGCAGCGGCCACTGCGTGGGCATGTGCGGCCCCATCGTGCTCGCCCTGCCCCGCGGGGCGAACCCCACGGTGGGCCAGCTCGCCTACCACGCCGGCCGCGTCCTCACCTACAGCCTCATCGGCGCCGTGCTGGCGGGCCTGGGCGCCGGGCTGCTGCAGGTGGGCGAGGGGGTCGATCCGCTGGTGGGCGTGAAGCGGGTGCAGCTCGGGATCTCGCTGGTGGCGGGGCTGGGCCTGGTGCTGTTCGGGCTGTCGCGGCTCGGGGTGATCCGCGAGCCGCGCTGGCTGCACGCGCCGGCGATCCACAGCGTGCCGGGCATCGGGCGGCTGGCGCAGCGGCTGATCAAGGCGCGCAGCTTCGGCGCGCTGTTCGGCTTCGGGCTGCTGATGGGGTTCTTGCCCTGCGGGCTCAGCTTCGCGGCCTTCGCGCGGGCGCTGCCCACCGGCGACGCGCTGGCGGGGGCGGCGGCCCTGGCGGCCTTCGGGGCGGGCACGCTGCCGGCGCTGCTGATCGTGGGGACGGCGGCCTCGGGGTTCCTGCGCCGGCATGGGGCGCTGTCGAACCTGCTGAGCGGCCTGATCATGCTGGCGATGGGGCTGTCGCTGGGGGTCGACGGGGTGCTGGGCGTGCTCTGAGGCGCCCGGGCGCCCTACATGCCCATGAGGGCCGCCTGGCCCAGGCGATCGAGCACCAGGAACACCGCCGCCAGCGTCGCCGGCACGCTGAGCGCCGCCACCGCGCGGCGCAGGCGGGGGCCAGCGACGGCGCCCACCGCCCCCGCGGCCCAGGTGATGGGCAGGATCGCCACGCCGCACAGGCCCAGGACCACGCCGTAGCCCGCCTCGAAGCCCTGCCCGAGGGCCGCCGCGCCGCCGAAGGCCCAGGCTAGGAACAGGGTCGCCCGCAGGGGCCGCCAGCGGCCGCGCGCGGCGCGGGTGAGGGCCCGCCAGGGGCGCGCGAGGGCCACCAGCCCGAAGAACAGCGCGAGGCAGATCGCCGACAGCCAGCGGGCCACCCGGCGCTGCTGCCGGTCGACGATGTCGTCCATCAGCCGGGCGAGATCGATGCGCGCGTCGAGGCCCGGGCGGGTGGCTTGGAGCTGCGCGATGGTGGCCTGCACGGCGTCGAGCTGGGCGGGGGTGGCGGCCCGCAGCGCGAGCCCGAGGGCGCGCCGCACGAGCGGGGCGGGGCAGGCCGGATCGGCCGCCACGGCGAGGGCCTGCGCGAGCACCGGGTCACCGGCCGCGAGGGCGTCCTCGGCCTGCCAGAGCTGCAGCTCCAGCCGCACGGCGTCGGTGTGGGCGCGGGCGATGAGCGCCGCGACCTGCAGCCGGGCGGCGGGGCGGCCGAGGGTGAGGTAGTCGGCGCGCACCCGGTCGAAGTCGGCGAGCACCTGCCGGTCGGCCGGGGGGCGGCGATCCAGGGCGGTGAGGCGCGCGTGGGCGCGGGCGGCGAAGCGGCCGCCGGGGTCTCGGTCGAGGCTCGCGCGGTAGGCGGCAGTGGCGGCGTCGGGATCGGCGCGCCGCTCGGCGAGGGCGC
>JAUHVS010000465.1 GCA_030424955.1 bacterium
TGACGGGCGGGAGCACCACGGCCCCGCCCGCGCCGCCGGTGCCGCCGCCTGCGCCCCCGGCGCCGCCCCCGTCGCTCCGCGCGGGGCCCGCGTCGGTGGCGTCGGCCGTCTCAGACCCGCACCCGGCGGCCGCCAGCGCGGTCGCGAGCACACACCCCGCCTGCCAGCGGCCTAGCCGGCCTGCCCGTCGTCCCATGGTGCCTCTCCCTCGGGCTGCAGCGCCCACGTCAGGGGGCCCCGGACGGGTCCCCCGGCCTGCGATCGATAGCGAGCCGCGACCACGGCCAGCAGGGTGTCGACCCGCGCGAGCGCCAGCGCGCCCCCGGGCGCGATCAGCGCGGGCACCTCGGCGGGTGGAACGGTCGCGAAGTTCAGGGCGCACCAGCTGGGGCCGTCCTCGGTGAAGACCAGGGGCCCGTGGGTGCGACACAAGATGGGGCGCGCGGCGTACACGGCGCACGCGCCGTCGCCGTCGAGGAACACGCACCGCGCGCCCGCGACGACCTCGGGATCCGCGAGCCGGGCGCGTAGCGCTGCTTGGGTGGAGACGGGGAGCTGCCCGACGTGGGCCCGGAGCGCTGCGAGCTCAACGCCGAAGGCGGTGCGGCTCACGCGGCAGCAGGCGTCGCAGCCGCGGCCGCACGCGAGCCACTGCGCCTGAGCCGCCTCGGCGTTGGCGGCGAACTCGTCGACGCGCGCGCGAACGGCGAAGTACTCGGCCAGGGCAGGGGGGGCGTCGGGGCCGGGCCCGACGCTGGGGGCGTCCGTCGTCACTGACCCGCGGGCGGGGAGGACGTGATGTAGACGCTGGTGGTGTTGGGCGTCGCGTTGCTCTCGATGATCAGGGCGGCGAAGCGCGCGTTGCGATCCTCGGCGCCGCGGCTGAGCTGCACCTCAACCTCGTGGCTCGCGCCCGCCTCGATGGTGGTGGGCCCCGCGCCGCGGGTCAGCGTGAACTCAGCGTCGCTCGCGGGCACAGCGTCCTCGGCCGTGCTCAGGGACAGCCGGCTGATGGTCAGCGGCTGCGCGCCCGGGTTGCTCAGCGTGATCACCTGCGAGCCCGTCGACCCGAAGGCCACGTCGTTGAGGGTCACCACGGGCGGCTCCACATCCAACAGCGCCGGCAGGGCCTCGCCCGACCGCAGCAGCGGCACGACGGTGAGGCGCTGATCGTCGGCGCCCTGGTCGGCGTCAGAGGTGATCAGCAGGCTCGCGTCCGAGCCCTCCATGCTGCCGGGGCGGTACACCAGCAGCAGCTCCTGCGACTGGCCGGCCTGCAGCTGGAACGACACCGGGCCGTCCTCGATGCGGTACTCGTCGTTGGGCTGGTCGATGAGGATGCTCTCGATGTTGAGGCTCTTGAGGCCGCGGTTCGAGATGCTCATGACCACGCGCTTGTCCCGCTCGGCCAGCACCGGCACGCCGAAGATGGCGGGGTTGGGCTGCACATCCAGCACGCTGGTCACCGCCTCCGAGGTCAGGCGCACGCGGTACTCCGGCGTGGTCGCGTTCTCGCTGACGAACACGATCTCAGCGATGTCGGCCGTGTCATCGGCGGGGGTGTAGGTCACCGAGAAGGTCTGCGCCTGCTGGTTGTTGACGTTCCACGGCAGGGAGCTGTCGGCGCGCACGCGGAACTCGTCGATGACCTGCTGGGTCATCGGATCGACCGGCTGCGGCGTGATGTACTCGACGCGGAAGTCCGCCACGTTCAGCAGGCCGCTGCCGCTGTTGCGGATGACCCCGAACTCCGAGCCCCCATCGATGGGGAAGGAGATCAGGCTGGTGCCGCCCCACTCGGGCTGCTCGCGGCGCACCCGCAGGTCCACCTCGACGCGCTCGCGGTCCAGGGCGTTGGACTCGACGATCAGCTTCCAGCCGCTGTCGGTGTCCCCGATGGACCGGTAGGTCACGTTGACGACCAGGGACTCGTTGTTGCCGAGCACCCAGGGGAACGCGCGGCCGCCGGCGCGCTCCTCGATCATGAAGTGGCAGTTCTCGTCGAGCTCGGTGGGCAGGGCGTCGTTGCGCCCGAGGCCGAGGCTGACGCGGTCGCACTGGCGGGCGCCCGTGAACTGGGTCGACTCGAGGTACACGGCGGTCACCGACAGCGGCTGCTCCCCGTCCTGGCGGATCTCGATGGCGCGGGCCACCGACTGCCGCCCGGGGGGCTCAGGATCATAGTCGATGCTGCCAGGGCTGACCGACACGTTGGTGGACTTGGTCTCCTGGAAGGAGTCGTCGTCGCAGCCCGAGGCCAACACGAGAGCGCCAGCCAAGAGCAGCCGGCCGTACAGGGGGAGCATGGACGTCATGGAGGAGGCACCTCGACTCAGCAGGGGAGCGACCCCGCGAGGGCCGCCGTGACGCCGCCAGGATGCCCCGGCGGCGGCGGTTGGGTCCAGCCTCACGACCTGCACGGGGCGGGTGGCGGGGGCTGGGGTGCTGGCCCGCCGGTCGGCGGGCCACACGGCCCAGGGTCAGTTCCGACGTGGGAAGCACTGGGTGTTGTAGTTGACCACGATCCGCTCCATCGGCTGCGGCACGGCCGCCTCGTCGAACACCACCGAGTTGCTTGGATCGTCGTACATCCAGCCGTTGTTGCGGGGCACGCCGTTGACCGCCACGTCCACGGTCTCTGGGACCGCCGGGCGGGTCAGGAAGAACTGCACCGGCAGACCAAACGCCCGGTTGCCAATCTCCTGGAGCGAGGCGCCGAAGTCGCGATCGCAGATGCTGTACACCTCGCCGTTGGTCCGATCGGCCACCTCGACGTAGCGCCGGCCGGGGTCGGCGGTGCCAGCGTCGCTCTCGCAGGAGGCCGCGCGGCCGTTGTTGGCGCCGACGATGGCGTTCGCACGGAACAGCCCCTCGTTGCGGAAGCCCTTGATGTTCTTGAAGAAATCGACAAAGAAGTTGAGCGTTCCGGGCGAGAAGTCGTCCTCGTCGCTGACGAAGATGATCTCCAGCGCGGCGTCGTCCCGCAGGAAGCCCCGGTTGTGGCCACCGCAGAAGCCCTCCACACACCGATCGGGATCCATGCAGTCGGCGTCGGCCTGGCAGGCGATCCCGGTGTCGAAGATCAGGGGATCGGACAGCCCGCGCTGAGCAGCCTCGAGCCCGTGCTCTTCGCCCGCGCCGTTGGTGCCCACCTCGACGGCGTCTTGGAACTGCTGGGCCACGTTGGGCCCGCGCCGCATGATGCGCGGCGCCTGCAGCTTGCCGGAGTCATCCGGATCGTCCATGTCGGTGGTGACGATGCCCAGCTGGTAGTCGTTCTGGAAGGCCTGCGCCCCGTTGATGAAGTCGGCGAAGTTGTTGCGCAGGTTGCGCTGCTCCTCGCTCATCGAGCCCGAGTTGTCGACCACGAACAAGATGTCGACGGTGCGGCCGCTGGTCTGCACGAACTCGTCGGTCTGGCGGCTGTCGGCGACGCCCTCCCCGCGCAGCGGCACCCGCAGGTTCGGGTTGTCGGCGGCGTCCGACACGAACACCACCTCGCACTCGTCCTCGCCCAGGCCGCCCGGCTCGTAGTTGAACAGGAAGTCGGCGGGGGCGTTGCGGGTCACGACGATGCAGCCGTCGGGGTCGGCGATGGGCCGCTCCACCAGGAAGAACTCGTCACACGCGCCCTCGAACTGAACGTCGCGGATGCACAGATCCACGATGCCCGTGTTGTAGACCGTGATCCGCTCGTCCCGCGAGGCGCACTCGCCGGCCGTCACCGCGCCGAAGTCGAGGCGGGAGGGGATGACCTCGATGTTGCTCTCGCCGGACACGCCCTGCACCGACGCCGTGGCCGTGCGCTCCTCGTTGAGGAAGGGATCGAAGAACGTCACCGTGTAGGTCGCCGCGTCCGCCGAGAAGAACCGGGGCCGGTAGGTGATCTCGAAGGGCAGGAACTCGCCCGGCGCAGCGCGGCGGGCGCCCACAGGCTGCGTCAGGAAGAAGACGGCGGGCAGCCCGGGGATGGGGATCACCGGCGCGATGGACTCGGAGCGCACCTGGCACTCGCCGGTGCCGCGGTTGACGAGCTTCAGCTCGCGGGTCCGGTTGCTCCCGCGGCTCACGAGGCCGAAGTCCGCCCGGTTGGGCAGCACGATCATGTCGCACGTCGGGGCGCCGCCGCCCACCACCGACAGGGGCACCTCCAGGCGCGGCGTGTCGGGGCTGTTGTTCACCAAGGTCAACGTGCCCTCATCCAGATCGCCCTGGGCGAGGCCATCGTTGGCGTACCACACCTCCAGGTTGACCGCCGACAGGGGCGCGATCTCGCGCGCCGCCATCTGGCCACCGCCCTCATCGCCCCAAGAGAACTGGGCGTTGTCGATGGTGATGTCTTCGATGGCCAGGGGCATGTCGCCACAGTTCGACACCTGCAGCAGGTTCCGGGCGCTCTGCTGGCCCAGGGCCACCCGCCCGAAGTCCAGGCGCTCCGGGCGCACGCTGATGCAGGGCCGGCGCACGCGGCCCTCCACGGGCACGGTGAAGATCGCGTTGACCGGGTCGTTGCTCGCGAAGCTGATGGCCGTGCGGTGGCGGCCATCGGCCTGGGGCGCGTAGCGCACGCCAAAGCGCAGGAACTCCTCGCCATCCGGCGCCAGGGTCACCGGCAGATCAGGCAGGTCATGGAGCGAGAACTGGTCGTTGGTGGGCGGGGCCGCGAACGCAAACTCAAGGCGGTCGATGGTCAGCGGGGCGGAGCCAACGTTCGTCACCGTGAGGTACTCAATGTCGGTCTCGGTGCCCAGGTCGACGGCGCCGAAGTTCACCTGGCTGGGATCGACGTTGATCGCGGCCCGGGGCAGCAGGCCCGTGAGGCCCACCGACAGCCGGGGCTGATCGGGATCGTCCGTGAGGATGATCAGCTCACCACGGTCAGGTGTGGCGTCCGACGGGGTGTAGCGCACGGTGAAGGTCGCGGACTCGTCGATCTGAAGCGTCGGCCGGGCGGCGGCATCCTCGCCGGTCTCGAAGTCGCGCGGGGTGTCCTCGGGCAGGAACACGTCCAGCACGGTGACCGGGATCAGGCCGATGTTGGTGAGGGTCACCTGGCCCTCGACCGGGGAGCCGATGGCCTCGGCCACCAACTCGAGCGCGACGGGGTTCAGCGTCAGGCCCGTCTGGGCGTTGGTCGTCGTGATGGGGATCAGCACCTCGGGATCGTCGCGATCATTGGATCGCACGAACACGCCGCCCTCACCCAGCACGGAGTCGATGGGGGAGAAGGTGAGGGTGAGATCGGCCGCCTCCCCAGCGCCCACCCGCAGCGGCAGGGCGCCGTGCGTCTTGGTGAACTCCAGCTCATTGGTCGCGTTCGTGAACGCGATCTCGGTGATGATCAGCTCACTGCCGCCCACATTGCGCAGCTC
>JAUHVS010000466.1 GCA_030424955.1 bacterium
GCCCACCACGTCGGCCAGGGTCGTGCGCAGGGTCTCGTTGCGCTGCTCCAGGGTGTCGAGCTTCTTGCCCACCAGCAGCCACACCAGCACGAGCGCGGTGATGAGCAGGGCCGTGCCCAGCCCGCCCACCATCGCCTTTTCGCGGGTGGAGAGCCGCTCGAAGGCGTCAAACATTCGGTCGATCGCGCCGCGATCTGCCATCCGCCGCCTCCTCTCAGCTACAGGTCGAGCTGGCCGACAGCCGGAACTTGGTCCGGTCGTCCACCGACTTCTCGACCCGCTCCTTGGTCACCCGGGTGTTGTAGCACCGCGTCTTGCGCAGCACGTCCACGATGCGCTCCACGTCGCCGCCGCTGTCCGTCTTGCCGTGCACGATCATCTTCTTGCGGGTCATGTCGATCTCGACCCGGTCCACGTCGAGCTTCAGGCTGAAGTCGATCTTCTGGCTGAGCTCCATCAGCGTCTCGAAGGCGCTGGACTCTGGGATCAGGCTCTTGTTCTTCACGCCCGCCGAGACCGTGCTGTAGAGCAGGTCCACGTCGTCGCTCTCGAAGCCCAGGATCGGCTCGCTCAGCGCCGCGGTCTGGTTGACCAGCCCCTGGTACTCAGCCTGCAGCACCCGCTCGCGGGTCTTCGCGCCCAGGGCGCCGAGGATGATCATGACCAGCACGGCCACCGCCACCGAGATGACCCGCCCACGCAGGAAGCCGAAGTCGCCGGTGTAGGCGTACTCGCCCTTGCGCAGGTTCATCTGGCTCTGGTGCGCTCGGGCGAAGGCCCGCAGCGACAGGGCCAGCGCCTTGCCCACATAGGGACGCAGCGGCGCCCCGCCACCGGCCAGGCGGTTGGAGGCGCTCGAGAGCGGATCCAGCGGCGTGACCGGGAGGCCGAGGGCCTCGGAGAGGTGCTCGGCCAGGCCGCGCAGCTGCGAGGTGCCACCGGTCAAGAACAGCTGCGAGACCGGCTGCCCCCGGCTCACCTCGAAGGCCACCAAGGAGCGGTGGACCTCTCGGATCACGGGGCTGAGGGCCTCACGGCAGGCTCGGCTGATCAGCGCCTGCCGGGACGCGGCGCTGGCGTCGTAGTCCACCTGGGTGTCGTCGCTGCGCGCGGCGACCACGGTGCCCTCGTCGATCTTGCCGCGCTCGGCCTGCTCGGGGGACACCTTGAAGGCCTCGGCCAGGGCCAAGGTGATGTCGCGGCCGCCACCGACGACGTCGCGCACCAGGTGGGGCTCGCCCTGCTCAAACACCGCGAGCTCGGTGTGCGCGTGCCCGATGTCGAGCACGCCGATGGGGGCGGCGGCGGTCTCGCCGATGAGCTGGTCGTGCAGGTTGAACCAGGCCATCGGCCCGACGCTGACCACCTTCGGGTCGATCCCCTCGGCGCTCAGCGCCTCCAGGAACGCCTGGAAGACCGTCTCGCGCACGTAGGCCACGAGCACCTTGCAGGGGCCCGCGTCGCTGCGCTCCACCACCTGGTAATCATAGACGACGTCCTCGACCTCGAAGGGCAGGGCCTCGTCGAGCTGGAAGGGGAGCACCTGCTCCACCTTCTTGGGCTGCGAGAACGGCAGATCCAGCAGGGCGGTCGACACGGCCGAGGCCGGCATCGCCGTCATGAGGGTTTCGTTCAGCAGGCCCCGGTGGGTCAGCAGGCGCTTCGCGGCCGCCGCCAGATCGGCGAAGGGCGCGGCGTCCTCACCGACGGGCGTCACCGGCTCGCTGCCGAACCCCACCAGCTCGTAGTTGCGAAATGTGGTGACCAGCTCACAGACCTTGACGGTATGTGCGCCGAGGTCGAGTCCAACGACCTTGGTGGCCATCACTCCTCCCTATAGTAGAGGGTTCGAATCGTCTGCCCGTCGCGCTTCAGCACGGCGGTCATCGAGCGCGTCATGTTGCCCACACGGCCGCGAACTTTCAGGCGAAAAATCTGACTGCCGACGGTGACGGAGCGCATGACGCCGTCCCAGTTCACGATGCCGGGGGTCACGATCGCCTGATACATCTGAGGGTTCAGCCCCGCTTGGGCCAGGATCATGATCTCGGGGCTCATGCCGCCGCCGCCCAGGGCGCCGAAGCCGCCCATGGCTGCGCCGAGGCCGCCCGCCTGGCCGCCCTGCAGGTTGATCATGAACTGCAGCGGGTTCTGCAGGATCCCGCGGAAGTCATTGATGTTGTTGAACGGGTTCGACAGGAACCCGCCGCTGAAGATCTTCTGCATCATGCGCTGGCTGCGGGCCTGCACCACGAGCCGGGCGTACGCGTTGATCATGTTCGCGACGTTGTCGGGCGCGGTGGAGTCCTCGCCGCAGGCCGAGATCTCCATGCGGCTGAAGAACTCCGAGTTGGCCCGGATGACCGAGGCGATGACGTCCGCCTGGGCGGTGTTGATGTCGATCTTCGGCTGCGACTCGTAGACCGACACGCGGTCCTTCAGGTAGTCGAACATCTCGTCGTCGATGCCGCGGATGAGCCGGAGCTCCTCGACGGTGTCGAAGGGGGCGTCCTTGCTGCGGTAGCGCACCTCGCCGTCGCGGTAGTAGGCGTCCTCGCCCTCGCCGGCGCCCTCGGCGAGGCTCCAGTTGGCCTCGTCGATGTTGATGCGGTTGTCGTCGGCGTCGATCCAGTCGATCAGGTTCCCGATGAGCTCGGCGCGGGTGTACTTCTTGCCGTCCGAGCGCTCCACCTCGAACCAGGGCGCGATCTGCGGATCGCAGAGCAGGGAGCGCAGCTGGCTGATGACGGTCGTGCGGCTCGAGCAGGTCACCTGAGCGCGCGAGCCGCACCACAGCCCGGCCAGCCCGATGAAGGCGCTCTCGGGCGTGAGGTTGATCTCCTCCACCTCGCCCTTGCTCAACCCCAGGCCCTCGATGCCCTCAAGCTCCACGCTCAGCCCGCCCACCGGCAGGTCGATGCGGTTCTTGATGAACACGCCCAGGAGCAGATTGCAGAGCTTCTCGAGGTCGACCTTGGCGCGCACGGCGGCCATGGGGCCCCACGCCTTGTCGTCCATGCAGGCGCGGGTCATGACCAGGGCGGTGTCGGCCATGGTGTTGGCCCGCATCTCGTCGCGGATGTTCACCCCGGCGTTCATGTGGGTGCGGGCGTTGTTGCTGAAGTCGATGAGCACCACCGCGAGGATCGCGATGGCCGAGATGACCATCAGCAGCGCGACCCCGCGCTGCGCGCCGGCACCGGCCACGGGGTGGTGGGTGTGCTGCTGGCTCACTTGATCACCCCGGAGCTGCCGCCGCCGATGCCGCCGGTGGTGGGGGCCTGGCCCTGCTGGATCTGGCCAGCCTGGGCGGGCGGCAGACCAGCGGCCTCCCGCTTGCGGCCCATGGTGATGGGGCTGATGGGCCGCCGGATGCGGGGCGCCGCCTGGGTGACAAAGCGGATCGGCTTCCCCCGGCCGTCAGGGGCCTCGAGCTCCAGCGTGACCCGCACCCGCCGGGGCAGGAGCTGGTTGTCCTGAGAGTCCCAGTCGCGCTGCCACGCGTCGTCGCCGACCTCCTTGGTGTCGTCCCAGTACTCCACCTTGAACTCCTTCACCCCCTCCACGAGGGGCCAGATCGTGCCCCCATGCTCTGGCTTGTGGTCGAGGCGGGCGCTCTCGCGCCGGTACAGGGTCTTGCCGCGGTAGGCGCTGCGGCTGTCGCCTGCCTTCAGGAAGTAGTGCACTTCGGCCTGGTCGGACTCCTTGGCGTCGGCGTGCATCCGCAGGTGGGCCGTGGTGGCGAAGTACAGCTCGTCCTGCTCGCCCAGGAAGCGCACGATGACGGCCGGCTCCTCTTCTTGGAACATGTCCTCGAGCTGGGCCCGCAGGAACGCCATGCGCAGCTCGCGGGTGATGCGGAGCATGACCTGGCGGCCCTCGTGGTAGCGGTCGTTGACCGCGGTCACGCGATCCTTGGTGGCAAACGAGTACTGCATGCTGCGCATGAGCGCCGTGGCGACGCCCAGCAGCAGCACGAGGGCCATCAGCACCTCGACGAGCGTGAAGCCCCGCTGGGCGCGGCGCCTCACTGGCCCACCGGGATGCCCTGCTGGGCCTTCTGAACTTCGTCGATGCCAGCGGCGGCGGCGCCATCGGCCGGGGGCGGCGTACCGGCCGCGTCGGCCCCCAGGACGGTGACGAAGCGCTCGATGACCAGGGTGCGCTCGCCCACCATGTCCTTCCAGGTGACCTCCAGGCGCACCTTGCGGATCTGCTCCTCGAGCTGCTGCAGGAAGGTGGGGATCATGGACGTGGCCATGGAGATCTGGCCGACCGCCTGCTCCAGCCCGCCCATGCCCTCGGCCCCGCCGTTGCCGATGTCGACCCCGGTGAAGCCCGACAGCAGCTGCAGGAACCGCTGCGTGAGCTGCTCCGACGCGCCCTCCTGGATCTCGAGCTTGTAGGCGCAGGCCTTCCACTTGAAGTTGCGGAAGCCTTCGTCGCGGAAGTCGCCGGACTCACAGTTGTCGAGGGCGTCGATGCTGTCTTTGAGCACGGTGTGCTCGACGTCGAGCAGCTTGCCCTGCGCCAGGAACGCCGCCTGGCTCACGCGGTTGCTGTAGTCGCTCATCTGAATGGCGACCCCCTCGTGGCCCAGCAGGGCGGCGAGGGCGAGGATGAGGATCGACATGGCGATCATCACCTCGAGCAGGGTGAACCCGCGGGCGTGGGGGCGGCGGCGGCTCATCGCCCCTCCTCCTCGACCTTCTCGGGCTCGGCGAAGCGGCGGGGGATCTCGAGCTTGCCCGAGGTGCGGGTGACCCGGCCGGTCAGCGGGTTGACCTCGAGGGTCATGAAGGCCTCGTCGCCATCGGTGGTGTAGATGATGGCGGGCTCGACGAAGCCGTTGGGGAAGAAGTGCAGGTACGCGCGGCCGCTCGTGAACAGATCCGTCTGTCCCGAGGTGATGATGCCGTCGATGCCGATGCCCTTCTCCATCGCGATGCGGGGGATGACCCCATCCTCCTGATAGCTGGCGCGCCGGCTCTTTCGCTTGGCGCGCTCCTCCTCGTCGAGCTTGGCGTCCTCGTCCTCAAGGGCCTTCTCGAGGTCCTCACCGATGTCGCGCTTCTGGCGGCTCATGAAGATGGGCTGGGCGCTGGCCTCGACCCAGTAGGCGTCGCCGTCGAGGTCGAAGACGATCCGCATGTAGAGCCCGTGAGCGACCGAGCGGCTGTAGGTGTGGCGGATGGCCGCCGACAGGCGGTTGGTCTGCGTGCGCAGCTGCGTGCTGGACATGCCGCCCAGGCTCGACACCGCGAGCCCCACCATCAGCACGAGGATACCGAGCGTGATGAGGATCTCGATGAGGGTCAGACCGCGCGCCCGCCGACGCGCGGCGGACCCGCGGCGTCGGTGAGTGGCG
>JAUHVS010000467.1 GCA_030424955.1 bacterium
TTTTGTAGGCTTGGCAGGCAGTGTGGGCAGGGTGGTACGCTTGGGACTTGGCTTGTGGGAAATCCAGACGCCGCAGTCGTACCAATTCGCGGAACTTGGGCTGTTGGCCGCTGTCCAAGGCGTTGAGAGCGGGGCTTCTGACCGCCTGCTGCCCTCCTGGCAGGGGGGCGGTCGATTGGGAGTGACCGGAGTACGAAAGGACGTACGCCATGGCGCAGCGCGGTGACCGGAAAATCCTGAGAATCGGGATTATCCAGAACGGCAAGATCATCGAGGAGCGGCTGCTGCGTCGTCGTGAGTCGGTGACCATTGGCCAAGCGTCTCGCAACACGTTCGTCATTCCTGTCAACGGTCTGCCGAAGACGTACACGCTGTTTGAACTGCGTGGCGGCGTCTACCACCTCAACTTTCAGCCGGACATGGGCGGTCGAGTCTCTGTGGACTCGTCGGTCCTGGATTTTGAGGCCCTGAAGTCTCAGAACCTGGCGAAGCGCCACGGCGACGGGTTCTCGCTCGCGTTGGCTGAGAAGAGCCGCGGCAAGGTCGTCGTCGACGATGTGACCGTCCTCTTCCAGTTCGTCGCGCCGCCGCCGCCCGCCCGTCTGCAGCTGCCCGCGAACGTGCGTGGTGGCTTGCTGCAGAGCATGGACTGGCCGTTTGTGACGACGCTGACGAGCTCGGCCGTGGTCCAGATCTTCGCGATGGTCTTCATTACGAGCCAGGACTACCCCGATGAGCCGAAGGCCATCGAGGACCTGCCCGACCGCTTTGTGGAGATGGTCGTTCGCAAGAAGGTCGACGTCCCTCCGCCCAAGGACACGTCCAAGGACGAGGCCAAGGAAGGCGACGAGCCCAAGGATGAGGTCGCGGCGGACGAACCCAAGAAGAAGCCTGAGCCGAAGCCGGCGAAGGCTCAACCTGATGCTGCCGATGAGAAGGACGTGACGCCCGAGGCGGTCGCCCGCCGCGAGGCGAAGCACCGTCGAGAGATGACCGCGAAGGTTGAGAACAACACGATTCTCAAGTTCATCGGGACCAAGGGCGGCGATGGACCTGGCTCGATCGTGGACTCGCTCGGGGCTGGTGCAGCAGACATCGCGATGAAGGACGCTTTTGATGGCGCCTCCGGGACGATGGTCGCAACGTCAGAAGGCGCCGCGCGCGACACCCGTCGCCGTGTGGGCGGCGGGACCGGGAAGGTCGCAGGCCTCGACAAGGATGCGTTGAAGGCCAAGGGGGGGGGTCCGGTCACCTCGGGCACGAAGGGCTCCGAGGTCGCCGTCAAGGGGTCGGTAAAGGTCAAGCGCCCGAGTGAGACGTTCGGGACTGGCGTGCTGGATTCTGAAGAGATCGCGAAGGTTGTGCGACGCCGGAAGACGGCCATCAAGAGCTGCTACGAGCGCCAACTCAAGCGCAACCCGAAGCTCGAGGGTTCCGTGAAGGTGCAGTTCACCATTGAGCAGAGTGGTCGCGTCGGCAAGGCGACGATCCTCCAGAACAGCACAGGCGATGGCGCGCTGGGTACTTGCATCACGAACAGCATCATGCGCTGGCGCTTTCGTAAGCCCGATGGCGGATCCGTCACGGTTGCCTACCCGTTCGTGTTCGCACCGTCGAGCTGACGACCGGCCGCCGGGTGTCTCCGTCGACACCCGATCTTGACCAGCGCCGCGCAGCGGCCACCTCCCTCCGTCATCGAGCTGTTCATCGGCTGGGCGCTGCCCGGGCGCCGGGTCAGGCTGCGGTGAATCCCTGGCGTGCGCCTGTCCGACGCTACGTCCGGATCAGGGGGGTCGCGTCGACTTCCTCACCAGCATCTGCCGGTTGCCATTTGGACTGGTTGGCAGGCAGCGGGGTCTGCGGCTGCGTTCAGTCGGGCACTCCAAGCACGGGGCGCGGTAGTGGAGGTGGGGGTCAAAGTGACTCAGTCGACTTGTGCTGCCCGGTGGATCGGCCGTTTGCAAACGTGTGGATTGTGCTTTTCGGACCGATTCTGTTATCTGCACAGTGCAGAATCCGGCCGCGCTGCGCGGCAAAGCTGAATGAGGTACGGGCCGTGGGGGGTCTGATGGGCATTCCACGACGAGGCGGGCTCAACATGAGCGGATCGAAAGCGAAGCGAATCCTGTCGGGCCTGTTGCTTGTACCCGTGATGGGGTGGGCTCAACGCCCAGTCGTTGACTACCGCGAGGCGTCTCAGGTCCCGAACGAGAAGAAGCTTGAGCAGGCCACGAGCGCCGTGGGGCAGATCCGCGACGTGCTCAAGTTTGCGCTCGAGCGGCAGAAGAAGGCCGAAGAGGGCCGGGACCTGATTCAGTTGAACTGCGTCAACGAGGTGCTTGGTTCGCTCCGGGGTCAACTGCACATTGCCAATCAGGGTATCAAGGCCCTGGAGGGCGCCTTGACCGCGAACGATCAGGATCAGGTTGATCACGAGTTCACCAAGATCTCCGTTGCTGAGATGACAGCGGGCACTTTCCGCGTCGAGGTCGAGGGGTGCGTGGGCGAGGCCAGCAGCTACACCGGTCGCACGGTGGTGGACCTGCAGGTTGACGATGACATTCGGCAGGACGATGCCGCAGCCGAAGCCGACGAGGCGTCGACGTTTCCCACTGTGGACGTCGACCGCCCTGAAGCGCTCACGGGCAGCGAATAGTTGAGGGAGGCCGGCCGCAGGCCGGAGCGACGTTTTTGAACCATCGATCACTCCTGAGTTGCATTGTTGTCACGAGCCTGGCTGGGCTGGGGTCGACAGCTTGGGCTGAAGGACTTGGCGTCCGTGCCGGCGACCTGGTCTTTCATCCGCACGCTTGGGTTGGCGGCGGGTACGACTCAAACGTCTTCCTCGAGTCGCCGGATGACGCGACCGCGATCAACGACGCCATTGTACTGAAGGTCGGCGGTGGGCTCGGGCTCAGGAATCGCAGCCCGAACAAGGTCGCGATCGATCTTGATACCCGCCTGACCTATCGGCACTTCACCGCGATAAACAACCTGCAGCCCGAGGCGGCCGACTTGGTGTCGTCGCGCAACGCGATCTCGGACGCGGGTGTGCGGGGCAAGCTGGTGTTGCTGCCACGAGCCCCAGTGAGCGTCTCGCTGCACGAGGACTTCACCTACTCCGAGCGACCGCCCTACAGCGAGCGTGAAGGCCTGGCGGCCTCGTCGCGCCTGAACAACGGCCAGGTGCAGGGTATCCTGGGATACAACCGCATCGGGAACGCCGTCGGCATCGATCTGGCGTTCCACCCGGGACCGCCGGACACCCGGGCGCTTGAGATGCGGCTCGGGTACCGGTTTCGGCTGATTCGGTTCTTGGACGCCGAGGCGCTCGGGGCCAGCCGGGCCAACCGAAACAGCCACGAACTGCAGTTCCGGACATCTTGGAAGTTTCTGCCCAAGACCGCGGCCGAGTTCACGGTTGACTACCACGTCAACGACTTCGAGCAGCCGCTGATCGTCGTCGACGCTGCCGCGCCGCCTGTGCTGTCGGACAACCGAGACAACCGGCCCTTGAGGGCCCAGCTAGGCCTCAAGGGTCTGCTGACGAAGCGGCTTTCCACCGTCCTTGAGGTGGGCTACGCCAACTCGTTCAACGTCGACGGTGACTCGTATTCGATGGCGATTGGCCGGCTCGAGTTGAGGTATGTCCTCGAGCCTACGTTGCAGGCTCGGATTGGCTACCAGCGGTCGGTGAACCCGACGGCTTTCTCGAACTTCGTGTCAGTGGACCGCGTCTTCGCGTCCAGCACGCTGAACTTCTTGCAGGTGTTTGCGCTGACCGTCGCGGGCGAGTTTGGGTACTACGCCTACTCGCAGGCGGGGTCTCCTACGGTCGTGCTGGGGGACGGGACGTCGCAGAGCGTCGAGCGCACTGATCCGCTGGCCCGCGCTCAGGTTGAGCTGGCGTACACGGCGCGGGACTGGTTGCGGGTGCAAGCGTCTTGGCGGTTGGACGCCAACCTCACGGGGTACGCCACGCCGCTCTTGACCGGCACCGTCGTGGATCACGCGGACTACTCTCGCCAGCAGTTCATGCTTGAGGTTCGGGCGCACTACTAGGTTGCCCGGTGCCCTGCGTTGGGCGTGTCACCACGGGGCCAATGCCCACGCAGGTGGCTGCGCCTGTCTTCTCCCCTTACCGCGTGAGACATTTCGCTGAATGGGAGCCTCTGAGGTCTGGCGCGTCTGCGTCGGTCTTTGTTCAGGGAGGTCGGGCATGTCCCGCGTGTGGCCACTTGGTGCGCTGATCGTCGGCATCGTGCTGATCTGGGGCTGCGGGCCAATGCCTGAGGGCTCCACGGCGCTCCCGCCGATGCCGCCGACGAGCGAGCTGTTGCAGGGCGCTGCGCTGGGTCCCGGCGATGTGGTGGAGGTCCGCGTCTACCAGGAGAAGGAGCTCTCGGGCCTCTACCGCCTGTCGACCGCAGGCACCTTCCATTTTCCGCTGGTTGGGGAGGTCGCGGCCGATGGTTTGAGCGCCAGCCAGCTCACGGATCTCATCACTGAGCGGCTCCGCGCGGGCTACCTGCGCAGCCCGCAGGTGTCGGTGTTCGTGAAGGAGCACAACTCCAAGAAGGTGTTCGTGCTGGGCGAGGTGAAGAAGCCCGGCACCTTCACCTTCGAGGACAAGATGTCGGTGGTGCAGGCGATCACGCTGGCTGGCGGCTTCAAGGCGCTGGCGGCGAAGAATCGGCTGGTGCTGACGCGCGTGGTTGAGGGCGAAGAGAAGAAGTTCATCCTGCCCTTTGAGCGCATCAGCCTGGGGCTGGAGCCGAACGTGGTGCTCCGGCCAGGCGATATCGTCTTCGTGCCCGAGAGCTGGCTCTGACGGGACGCGCGCGTCTTACCTGCGACGGTGTCCGCGTCCCTTCAGCCGCCGGCCTGCCAGGTCCTGCCACGCTCTGCGACCGCCTTGCCGGCCCAGCGTCGCGCCCAGCCTCTCCAGCCCATGCATCGTCGTCGTGTCGTGGCTCGGCCGAGCTCTCAAGGCGCGTCTGGTCAAGCCGGACCGGGCGGTCAGCGCGGTAGGCGCCAGCGAACCAGGGTACGCAGGAGCACGCCAGGGCGCTGGGGCGGATCCAGGGCGGCCAGCGTGTCGAGGTGGTCGCGCCAGCCCCAGCCTGGCCGGGGCGGGCGCGCGGGATCGGGGGGGGCGCCCGAGGCGGCTGGCAGGTCGTGGCGGCCGTCCCAGGCGGGGGGGAGCCATCCCAAGGCCCGCAAGCCGGAGAAGAGCCGCGCGGTGGCGCCGGATAGGCCGTGGTGCCGGGTGACGGCGCGGAGCGCGTGCCACGTGGCAGGCTCGAGCGCGGTCAGGATCAGGCGGGCGTCGAGCCAGTCTGCGAGGTCGCCCTT
>JAUHVS010000468.1 GCA_030424955.1 bacterium
CGGGCTCGCCAGCGCCGCCGCGGCCAGCGCGCCCTCGCCCAGCGCGAGCCGCGCCCGCGCCGTCAGCAGGGCGTGCACCGCCTGGTCATCGGACGTCGTGGGATCGAGCGCGGCCAGGGTGGTCAGCGCGGCCAGCCCGTCGCCCACCCGCACCTCGGCTGCGGCGCGGGCCCAGGCGTCCTCGGCCTGCACGGGCGCCCCGCCCAGCAGGGCCAGCCCCAGCCCAATCGCCCATGTCATGCGCCGCCTCATCGCGGGCTACCCTGCCCGCGCCGCCCCGCCAGGGCAAGCGCCGCGCCCCGACCACAGCCCCCGTGCTAGGGTCCGCGCGCCCTGCCCCCGGAGGCCCCATGCGCACCCTGCCGCCCCTGCCCTGCCTCGCCCTCGCCGCCGCCCTCGCCGCCGGGTGCAGCGACGCCACCGAGGCCCCGGCCGAGCGCGACCCCTGCCAGGCCGCCGCGGCCCACCTGTCGGGCTGCGCCGAGGGGCTGCCGGTCATCGAGTGGGCCGGCTGCGATCCCGTCGAGGCCGAGCGCGTGCTGGCCACCCCCTGCGGCACCGTCAACGCCGCGCTGGCCGATCCCAAGGCCGACGTCGGCAACGGCGTCGCCCGCTTCGCCTGCCGGCTGGGCTACTTCGCGGCCTGCGAGGTGCCCGCCTGCGAGGACGACACCGCCGCCGAGCCGCCCGCCGCCGACGCCCCCTGCGCCGAGTGGCTGCGCTACGACGGCTGCGGCGTGTGCGAGTACTACCGCTGCCGCGACGCCCGACAGCCCTGCGGCGACGACGGCTACCTGCTGGGCTACGTGGGCAAGTACTGCAACCGCTTCGCGAGCGTCACCGAGCCCCGGGTCAGCCCGGCGGCCAACGCCTGGCTCAAGCGCGTGCGCCGCTGCCTGGTGACCTGGCTCGAGGACAACGTGCCCTACGACGCCACCTGCGAGCGGGTGGACCGCGAGGGCACCGACTCCCACGCCGAGTGCTACGTCGAGACGGGCTTCTGTGATCTGTCGCCGCTGGACTGGTTCGGCATCGTGCAGAGCATCGACCCGGGCGATCTGCCCCTGCGGGTGCTGCTCAGCACGGCCCACGGCTGCATCGCCGACTGGTTCGGCCCCCAGGACTGACGGCCCGCGGGGCCGACGGCCCCAGGACTGACCGCCCGCGGGACCGACGACGCACAGGGCTCAGGGCGCGGTGGGCTCGCCGCCCTGGGTCAGGGCGTAGCGCTGGCCAGCGGCCACGGTGAAGGTCTGGGTGGTGCCGGCCGCGTCGGGCCAGCGCACGGTGATCTCGGCGTCGCAGTGGGCGCCCAGGCCGAAGTGCAGCACCCGGTCCATCTGCGCCCCGAAGTGCCCGTAGCCGCCGTTGACCTCTTGGGCCTGGGTCCAGCCGTCGGCGGTGCGCACGGTGACCCGGGCGCCCACGGCCAGCGCGTTGCTGCCGGCCCCGCCCCGCAGGTCGAGCTGCAGCCAGTTGCCGGCCTGCCCCACGGTGTTCTCGAAGAACCGCATCGTCTGCGTGGGGTAGCAGTTGTTGGGCGCGTTGGCGTCGCAGCGCGCGCGGCTGTGGCCCACGATGATGTCCAGATCGCCGTCCAGGTCGAAGTCCGCCACCGCCATGCCGTGGCTGCGGTTGTGCTCGAAGAAGTCGGCGGTGGGCGCCTCGACGAAGGCCGGCGCGCCCGGCGCGCTGCGGTTCATGTACAGCCGCCCGCGGTTGCCCGCGTAGTCGGTGGCGCCCACGTAGATGTCCATGCGCCCGTCATTGTCGGCGTCGATGACCCCCGCGGTGATGTGCCCCTCGTCCCAGCTCACCGAGCTCTGCTCGATGGTCATGCCCAGCGCGGCGCGGCCCGGGCGCTCGAACCGCACCAGCCCGTCGGCGCCCGTGCGGTTGAGCAGCACCTCGCCGCCGTCCGACCCCTCGCCCGCCCACCAGTGCTTGATCTCGGTGGTGTACAGGTCGAGCTGACCGTCGCCGTCGAAGTCCGCGCAGGTGGTCGCGCCGCTGTTGCCGCCCAAGCGGAAGGCCTCGCGGTCGTTCTGGTGGTTCCAGTTCTGCTGGCCGCACTGCACCAGCGGCCGGGGCGCGCCCTCGCAGCCGCTCGCGTTGGGCGTGCCCTGGCAGTAGCAGGCGGCGAACTGGTTGTCCTGCCAGCTGAAGTTGTCGTCGTAGGCGTAGCCGCTCTCGACGCTGCGGTTGGTGAAGGTCACCCGGTTGCCGTCCAGGCCGCCCTGCCACAGCGCGTTGGGCGCGCGCCCGTAGCTGCCCACCAGCAGCTCCGGCAGGCCGTCGGCGTTCAGATCGCAGGCCGCGGCCGACCACGCGGTGGTGTGCCCGCGGGCCTCATTGAGGTCGTCGACGGTGGTCTGCCCGGCCCAGGGCAGCGTCGCCAGCCCCGCCAGCGCGGTCACGTCGGTGAAGTCGCCGCCCTCGTTGCGCAGCAGGCGGTCCTGCAGCGGCGCGCCCAGCCCGCCCTGGCTCATCCACACGTCCACCTGGCCGTCGCGATCGAAGTCCACGAAGGCCACGCCCGAGGGCACGTCCTCTTCGCCGGCGCGGCGCAGGCCGTTGCGCTGGTCCGCCGGGGCGAACTGCCCGCGGCCGTCGTTGATGAGCAGCTCGCTCGTCTCGGCCAGCACGATGGGCCCCAGATCGGGGTCCTCGACCGTCAGCGGCTCGCGGGTGTCGAAGCCGGTGTAGGCGTCCAGATCGCCGTCGTTGTCGACGTCGGCCAGGGTCACCACCCAGGCGGGCCGGCCCACCTCGGCGTCGTAGGTGTTGCGGGTGCGGAACAGCCCCGAGCTGCGGGTGACGTCCTCGAAGCCGGCGCCCGTGTTGCGCAGCACCCAGCTGTGCCGGCCGGTCGGGTAGATCCGCCACGCGTGATCGGCGTCGCAGCCCTCGACGGTGTTGGCGGCCGCGCGGGCGGCCTCGGCGCTCTCGGCGTCGTCCACCACCTGGCAGACGTGCACCAGCTCGCCGTCGGTGGCCTGCCACACGAACTTGCTGTAGCGCCCGGCCAGATCGCCCGTGCCCGCGCCGTTGACGGCGATGGCCAGCGACTGGGCGTTGTCATACATCTCGAGGTCGTAGGTGCGGGCGCTGTCGCCGCCGCCGATGACCCACTGCTGGCCCGTGATGGCGTGCAGCAGGTTGGTGTCGACGTCGCGCCAGGTCCAGTGCAGGGCGATGCGGCCGGGCACGTCGGGGCGGTACAGATCGGCGCGGTTGCCGCCGCGGCGGGCGATGAGATCCGGCCGCCCGTCGCCGTCGATGTCGCCCACCGTCAGCATGGTGCCCTGCACGCCCAGCGCGCGCAGGCCCCACGCTTCGGTACGCTCGACGAACAGCGGCGTGCCGGGCTGGTAGACCGTGCCGTCGGTGCAGGTCGGGCCCCCACCGCCGGCGCCGCCCATGCCACCCGCGCCGCCCACGCCCCCAGCGCCCCCCATGCCGCCCGCGCCCATGTCGATGGCGCCTGCGCCCCCCGCGCCCCCGGCCCCGCCCGCGCCCCCGGCGCTCAGCATGTCGGCCTCGGCGGCGCTGCCGCCGTCGTCACAGCCCGTGGCTGCCAGCAGCAGGCCCAGGGTCCACAGTACCCGTCGATTCATGATCTCCCCCCAGCGGTCAAGCGCGCACAATCTGGCCGACCGGCCCCCTCTCAGGCAAGGCCGCGGCCCGTCAGCCGGGGGGCGGTGCACCGAAATGCGCGACCACGCCGCGCATGTAGGCGGGGAACCCCGTGTCGGCCAACAGGGTCGCGACGGTCACCCACTCGGGGTGGCCCTCCTCGGGGTGGGTCGGGGTGCGCCGCTCGCCCGTCAGCGTGGCGCGGTAGGTGGCGCCGGGCTTGCCGCCGGGCGTGGGCGAGATGAAGGGCGCCTCGCCCGTGAGCGCGACCGCCAGGCCCGTCTCCTCCAGGCACTCCCGCGCCGCCGCCGCCGAGGGCGCCTCGCCCGGATCGACCCGCCCGAAGGGCAGGCCCAGCCGGCCGCTGTCCGACCGCCGAAACGCCAAGACCAGACCCTGGGCGTCGGTCACCCACACCCCGGCCGCATGAATGGAGACGCTGTGCATGGCCCGTCTGTACCACGACCCTCGCCGTCCGCGCGCGGTCAGCCCGGCCGGCCCCAGAGCCAGGCTGCGCCCCGCACCCCGCTGGCGTCCCCGTGCACGGGCGGCCGCAGCGCAGTGTCCACCCGGTCGCTGAACACATAGGCGCCCCACCGCCGGGGCACCTCGGCATACAGCGCCTGCACCTGCGACAGCCCGCCCCCCAGCACGATGACGTGGGGGTCCAACACGTTGATTACATGGGCCAACCCCCGCGCGAGCCGGTCGCAGTAGCGATCGAAGAACGCCGCCGCCGCCGCGTCGCGGCCCACCGCCGCCATCACCTGCCGGCTGTCCCACGGGCGGCCCGTCTCGGCCTGGAAGTGCGCCGCCACCGCCGGCCCCGACAGCCACGTCTCCAGGCAGCCGCGCCGCCCACACGGGCAGGCCGGCCCGGGCCGCTCGGCGTCCGTCGGCCAGGGCAGCGGGTTGTGGCCCCACTCCCCCGCGATGGCGTTCGCGCCCCGCAGCGGCTGACCATCCAGGGCGATGCCCGCCCCCACGCCCGTACCCAGGATCACCCCGAACACCACCCCGGCGCCGGCCCCCGCCCCGTCCACGGCCTCGCTCACCGCGAAGCAGTTGGCGTCGTTCTGCACCCGCACCGGCCGCCCCAGCCTCGCCGCCAGATCCCGGTCCATCGGGCGCCCGTTCAGCCAGGCGCTGTTCGCGTTCTTGATCAGCCCCGTGGCCGGGCTGATGGCCCCCGGCAGGCCCACGCCCACGGTGCCCGCCGCGCCCAGCGCCGCCTCGGCCCGCGCCACCAGCCCCTCGATGGCCGCCAGGGTGCCGGGGTAGTCGCCACGGGGCGTGGCGACCCGCTCGCGGTGCCGCACGGCCCCGCTCGGGTCCAGCGCCACCAGCTCGATCTTCGTGCCGCCCAGGTCCACGCCCAGGCGATAGGTCGGGGTCTCCATGGGGGCGAGTCTAACGCACCCGCGGGCGCCCGCCCCTATCGCCCACCAGACGCCGCCCCGTACGCTGGCGCGACCGCCGACGCCCCCAGCGCCCCCTCACCTCGGAGCCCCCCATGCGCACCCGCTGGCCCCTGCTGGCCCTGGCCCTGCTGCCCACCCTGCCCGCCTGTGATGACGGCAGCGCCACAGCCGATCCCCTGACGGACGCGGCCGCGGCCGACGCCCGCCCTGGCGACGCGGGCGCCCAGGACGCCAGCCCCCCCACCGACGCCAGCCCCACCGACGCCCGCCCCACCGACGCCCGCCCCACCGACGGC
>JAUHVS010000469.1 GCA_030424955.1 bacterium
CAGCGCTTCTTGGTGTGGTCGCGCACGGCGATCACGCCCTCGCGCACGTCCCGGGCGATGACGTGCGGGATCTCGAGCACCGTGTTGCCGGCCTTGTCGAACACCCACGAGCCCCGGTCCTGCTTGCTGCGCTTGAAGGCCACCACCGCGTAGCCCTCGCTGAAGCTGGCGGGGTCGCGGTTGTCGGCCGCGGGCGGCAGGTGGAACACGATCTTGCCGTCGCGGTCGATGAACGCCCACTGGTCCTTGCGCAGCTCGACGCCGGCGAGGCCCTCCTTGAAGTCGGTGGTGCGCTGGAACGGGCCCGGGATGACCTCGGCGCCGGTGGTGTCGATGTAGAACCGCCGCTTGCCCACCTTCACCGCCGCGCGCCCGTCCGAGAAGTTGCGGGCGTAGTCGAAGGTGGCCGGGATCACCAGCCGCCCCGTGGCGTCGATGTAGCCGTTCTTGCCGCCCGCGATGGCCCCGTAGCTGGTCTCGCGCATCCCCACCTTCACCCGGGCGAGGCCCTCGTGGAAGGTGCTCACGTCGTCGTACGCGGCGGGGATGACCACCTTGCCCGTGCGGTCCATGAAGCCCGCGCGGCCGTCCTGGTGGATGGGCCAGCGCTGCAGATCGGCCGTGCCGCCCTCAGCCAGGGCCCACAGGGGCAGGCACGTCGCGAAGCACACGAGAGACAACAGGCGCATGGGCGGCTCCAGGAGCGGGGGGCGGGTGGCGGGTGGCGGGTCCCAGCCTGCCACCCGCCGGGGCGCGCCTCAAGCCCGGGGCCGGGCGGCCCAGGCGAGCGGTGCGCACCCGGGGCGTACCGAGAGGGCCTACCGAGGGGTGTCGGCGCCCAGGGCGTCGAAGGCCGCGATCACCGCCGGCGGCGCCTGCACCAGCTCGATGAGCACCCCCTCGCCCCCGATGGGGTGGGCGTCATCGCCCTTGGGGTGCACGAAGGTGATGTCGAAGCCGCTGGCGCCCTTGCGGATGCCCCCCGGGGTGAAGCGCACGCCCTGCGCGCCCAGCCACTCGACGGCCGCCGGCAGATCGTCGATCCACACGCCCACGTGGTTCAGCGCCGGCTGGTGCACCTTCGGCCGCGCCTCGGGGTCCAGGGGCTGCATCAGATCGACCTCGACGGCGAAGGGCCCGCGGCCGGCCACGCACACGTCCTCGTCGACGTTCTCCTTGGCGCTCTGGAAGTCGTGGCTGAGCCGCAGCCCGAGCAGCTCCACCCAAAGGTGCCGCAGGCGGCCCTTGTCGAGCCCCCCCAGCGCCACCTGCTGGATCCCGAGCACGCGGAACGGGCGGCCGGCGGTGTCAGTGGCGGTCATCGGTGCCTCCCTGTGGGGCTGAGCCCCGGTCGTTCAAGGGGTCAAGGGTCGGTCAGGGGGGGGCGCAGGTGAAGCGCCGGGCGCCGCTGGCCCCCCCGCGGGCTGGTACACCCCGCCCACCCAGCGCAGCGGCCCCTGGGCGAGCGCCGCGTCGCGCTGCGCCGCCGAGATCAGCCCGGCCTCGAGCAGCCGGTCGGCCACCTGCACCACCCGCCCGCGCCACCACGGGAAGTCGGGCTCGCTCCCCCGGGCCTTGTAGCCCCCGCCGCGGCGGGGCGCCGGCTTGAGCATCGCCAGGAAGATGGCCTCGCGCACCGTCAGCGCCGACGGGTGCTTGCCGAAGTAGTACCGCGCGGCCGCCCCCACCCCGAACACGTTGGGCCCGAACTCGATGCAGTTCAGGTACAGCGCGAGGATGCGCGCCTTCGGCACGGCGTCGGTGACCCGCGCCGCCACCAGCGCCTCGCGCACCTTGCGCAGCAGGGTCTTGTCCCGCGAGAAGAACAGGTTCTTCACAAGCTGCTGGGTCACCGTGCTGCCGCCGTACACATAGCGCCCAGCGGCCAGGTTGGTGGCCACCGCCCGCGCCATCAGGCCGGGGCTGATGGCCCCGCCGTGCCAGAAGTTCATCTCTTCGGTCAGGTAGGCCGCGCCCCCCACATAGCGGGGCAACTGCTCGCCGGGCACCCAGCCGCCGGTGCCGGGGCCCACCCACCGCTCGACGTCAGCGTCCACCCCCGTGCGCACCCGGAACCGGAAGGGCTGGTTCAGCCAGGTCACGTCGCTCAGGTCCGCCGGCCCGTCCCCCACCCGGACGTCCGGGTCGGCCGCCCGCGTGCCCGCCAGCCCCGTGAAGGTGCACCGCTTGGTGACCCCGCGGATGGTCACGGCCACGTCATCCGGCCGGCCCAGGGGCACCGTCGCCTTCGCCGTGGGCTGCCAGGTGCCCTCGGCGGTCAGGCCCTGCCAGGGCCCCAGCACCGCAGCGGGGATCGCGTCCACCGCCGCCTGGCACGCCACCGGCGCCACCTGGGCGTCCAGGGTGAGGGTGCCGCCCGCCACGTCGTCCACGAAGCCCGCCCGCAGGTGGGCGGTGACCGCCCCCAGCCGCAGCGTCGCCGCCGGCACCTGCACGTCGCCGGGCGCAAAGGCCAGGTCCACCTGCGCTTGGCCCGCCAGCCCCGTCAGCGCCTCGGCGGCCACCAGCGGGTGATCCACCCGCCCCGCGCTCAGGGCCAGATCCGCCAGGGCCGTCAGCGGCCGCGCCGGGTGCAGCGGGCCGTCGGCCACCAGCCACAGGGCCCCGCTCAGCCGCCCGCTCACCGCCGGCCGCCCGGCCCACGCGCCGTCCAGCGGCAGCCGATCCAGCTCAGCCGCCACCGCCGTGGGGTGGGGCCAGGTGTCCAGGGCCACGTCGAAGCCCCCGCCCTGCACGCTGCCCCGGGCGGTCACGGGGCCGTCGGGGTCCAGGGTGGCCGCGGCGATGACCACCTCGGGGCCGCCCGGCACGGTCACGGTGGCGCCGGTCAGGTGCAGCCGGCCGTCGGCGCCGCGGCGCGCGCCCTCGGCGGTCATGGCCCACTCGCCCCACTGCGCGCTGAGCCCGGCGGCCGCCACGCCGGCGCGGGCGTCCCACGTGAGCCGCTCAACCTCGGCGGAGGCCCCACGCTGGTCGGCCGGCGGCGGATCGAGCGGATCGACAGCCTCCACCGACAGCCCCCACCGGTCGTCATCGGCGGTCAGCGCCACCCCCCAGCCCTCGGGCGCCCGCCGCACCGCGAGCTCGCCGCGGCCCGTCAGGTGGTACCCGCCCTGCCGCGCGAACAGGTCGCCCGTGACCGTGAGCCCGTCGTCCCACACGGCGCCGCCGCCCTTGAAGGTGGCGGCTCGGCCATGAGCCCCGTCCAGGTAGCCCACGAACAGCCGGTCGGTGGTCCAGCGCAGGCCCAGCAGGCCGCCCCCCACGGCGCCCGTCACCGGCGGCGTGTCGGTCACCCCAGGCACCGGCCCGCTCAGCGCGTTGACCGCCACCCTCAGCGACCGCATGTGCCCGCCCAGCGGCGCCGGGCCGCCGTCGCGCCAGCCCACCGGCACCGCCAGGTCGTGGGCCTCGATGTCCACCGTGTGGTGCGCCCGCAGGGCCGCGCTGCGCACCGACACCCGCGCCACGCGCACCGTGCCGTCCCAGCCCACCGACACCGGCCCCCACTCGCCCTCGAAGCCCCGGGCCTCCAGGGCCGCCGTCAGCCGCGCCTCGGCCACCCGCCGGGCCGCGGCGCGCAGCCCGAAGGCGCCCCCCACGCCCGCCCCCACCAGGGCGGCCACGCCGATGACCAGCGTGCGGCGCCTCAAAAGCGCACCTCACCCAGCGGCGTGGGCACGTCGCCCGGCTCGGCGATGGCGGCGCGCAGCCGCGCGTACTCGGCGTCGTCGGCGTACAGCGCCGCGTAGCGCATGAGGTGGTCGGCGACCTTGCGCAGGTAGTTGCGCGACTCGTGGGCGCCGATCTCTTCGACCATCAGGTCGTAGTCCTCGCCCGCGAAGGCCTGCACGTGCTCGGCGAAGCGCAGCGGCCCGCCGTTGTAGGCCGCGATGGCCAGGGTCAGCTTGCCCCGGAACTCCCGCCGCAGCGCCGCCAGGTACCAGGCCGCGTGCCGCAGGGCCACGCCCGGGCGGTACAGCTCGTCCTCGAAGAAGTCGCCCGCGGGGAACCCGATCTCGGCCGCGATGCGCAGCCCCGTGCGCGGCAGCACCTGCATGGGCCCCAGCGCCCCCGCGTGGCTGCGGGCCCGCGCCTTGAACCGGCTCTCCTGCAGCATGTGGGCGATGAGCCACCACGGCGACACGCCCTCGGCGCGCCCGGCGGCCTGCGCGAGGCTCAGGTACGCCGGCGGCAGCGCCCCCATCACCACCTCGCGGGGCGCGTCGAGCAGCCCGTCCAGCCAGGGCAGCCGCTTGCCGGGCTGGCGCGCCCACTGCGCCCCGAAGCGCTCCGTCAGCCGCTCCAGCGGATCGCGCAGGCCCGGCTCGGCCGCGATGATCCGGTCCGCCGCCGCCCAGGCCAACGCCGGGAAGCCCGCTCGCACCCGCAGGCGCACGGCCCGCAGATCCGCCGCCAGCGCCGGCGGCACCCCCAGGGCGTCCAGGTCGTCCTCGGGGGGCGCCCAGGGCGCGCCGGCCGGCCGCACCAGCGGGTGCGGCGCGCCAAGCTGGGCCGCCAGCGCCGCCCCCAGCGCCCCGTAGTAGGACAGCGGCGCCCGCGCCGCCAGCCGGGCCAGCACGGCCTTCGCGTCCGCCGCGCGCCCCTGCCGTAGCCGGCAGCGCGCGGTCCAGTACAGCGCCTTCGGGCCCACCAGCAGGTTGCGGTCGCCCGCCAGCCCATCGAACACCTCGACGGCCCGCCCGCAGTCGTCGCCGCGGTACCACGCCCAGCCCACGAACCACTGCCAGGTCTCGCGGTCCCGGCGCAGCCCCTTCACGAAGGCCGCCAGGGTCTCGGCCGCCCGGCGCCACTGCCCCGCCTGGTGCCACAGCCGCCCCACCTGGTAGCCCGCCCGCACCCGCCGGAACGGGCTGGGCCGGGTGGTGAGGTAGTCCTCGATCGCCGCCACCGACGCCGCCCACGCCCCCATGCGCCCCAGGGCCAGGGCCCGGCGGTAGCGGGCCTCGTTGGCGTCGGCCTCAGTCGGCCCGCGCCGGGCGGCGTCGCAGTGGGTCAGCGCCTCGGCCGGCGCCGCGCGCAGGCGGAGCTGAGCGATGCACGTGCGCAACCGCGCGCGCTGCGCCACCGCGGGGTCCTTGGCGTCAAAGAGCGCTTTGTCATCAACGAGTTGCAGCGCATAGGCCCGCGCCTTGAACAGCGCCTCGGCCCGCGCCGCGCGCTCGGCCTCGGTCAGCGTGGTGGGCGACAGCCGCTCGGCCGCCCGCCGGCCCGGCGCCGTGTGCCCGTGCTCGATGATCAGCCGGCGGTCCCAGCCCGCGCCCCCCTCGGCCAGGGCAAGCTGCGCCAGGGCCCGGGGG
>JAUHVS010000470.1 GCA_030424955.1 bacterium
GGCGGAGCTCATCGATCATCGCCGGCCCCCACGCTGCAACGGCCGGCCCCAGGGCCTCGCCGGGCGGCCGAGGCAGCCGCAGGCGCACCACCTGTCCGGCCACCACCAGCTCGACCGGCGTGGTCAGCGCCAGCGCCCCCGCCACCGCAGCCCGCAGCCGGTCATCCCCGACGAGCGCGTCCAGCCGGGCGGCGTCGGTGGTCTCGGCGCTGGCGTCTGGCCACGGCGAGGCCGGCAGCGCGGCGAGCCCCGGCGCCCGCCACAGCCAGGGCCGCGCGGCGGGCCGGTGAGCCCGCAGCATGAGGCCCGCCGTGCGCGGCAGGTAGGCGCGCGCCTCCAGCCAGGGCCCGTGGGCGACCAGCCGGGCCTCGCCCTCGCCGGGCAGCGCCACCCGCACCACCGGGCTCTGCCCCCTGCCCCAGCGCAGCTGACACCGCCCCCCGACCGCCCGGGCCAGCTGCCAGAAGCCCGGCGGGCGTGGCCCGGGCCGCCGCCACAGGCGCTCGGCCACGGCGGCCGCCAGCGGCAGCCCCCCTACACCCAGCGCTGCCGCGACCGCCCACCACATTGCGTCCACCCTCTCGATGGGCTACGAGCCTCAGACACCGGGACGTCGTGGGGCCGCCCGCCCCGCGTGCGGGCCCGGGGCCCGTCGTCCCCTGATAACACCCGGCCACCACGGGGTAAATGCGCACACCCGACCCCCAGCCTGCCGCCCCCACCCTGGTCGGCCGCGACGCCGAGCTCGCCCAGCTGGACGCCCTGCTGGACGAGGCGCTGTCCCCCGAGGGCCGCGCCCGCGCTGTGCTGGTCACGGGGCCCAGCGGGGTCGGCAAGACCACGCTCCTCCACGCCCTCAGGCGGCGCCTGCGCGCCCGCCGCCATCAGGTGCTCGAGGGCTGGTGCCAGCGCACCGACCACCGCCCCCACGGGCCGCTCGTCGACCTGCTGGGCGCCACCGTCCAGCTCCTGGCAGACGCCGGCCGGCCGGCCCCCGAGACCGAGCGGGCCCTCGCCTGCATCGCCGGGCTGTCGCCCCCGTCAGCCCCCCAGGCCGACGACCTGCAGCTGGGCTTCTACGAGACGGTCCGGCGGGCGCTGGTCGAGGCCGCGAGCCTGCTGCCACCGGTGATCCTGCTGCACGACCTGCACCGCGCCGACGCCACCACCCTGCAGCTCATCCGCTATCTGCTCGACAACCTGCTCACCGATCCCGCCTTCGAGTGGGGCGCCGACGATCAGCTGACGCCCAGCGCCGATCCGGGCGGCGCACGCTTCCGCGGCCTGCTGGTGCTGTCGTTTCGCAGCACCCCGGCCACCGCGCCGCTGCTGGAGGTCGCCCGCGGCACCGCCACCGTCGAGCACCTGGCGCTGCAGCCGCTCGACCGCGACGGCGTGCGCGCGTGGCTGCAGCAAGAGGCGGTGGTGTCCCGGTTCCTCGCGGCCTCGGGCGGCCTCCCCGCGGCCCTCGAGCACCTGCTCGGCGCCCTGCCGGACGACCCCTCTCTCGCGTGGCACGCGCGGTACGACGGGCTCGACGACGACGCCCGCCTCGTGCTGGACGCCCTGGCGGTGTTTGAGCGGCCCGCCACCGCCAACCAGCTGGGCGCGCTGCTCTCTCGAGGGCACGCCCTGGGCCCGGTCCTGGCCGACCTCGTGCACCGCGGGCTGGTGGAGCGCACCCTCGACCGCGGGCGGTTCGCCTTCCGCGTGCCGGGCGCCGCGGCCCGCGAGGCCTACCTGTCGACCCTGTCGGAGGCCCGCCGGGCCTCGATGCACCAGCGCATCGCCGAGCAGCTCGCCCTGGCAGGCGATCTGGCCGCCGAGCCCGCCGAGATCGCCCACCACCTCATCGCGGCCGGACAGCTCGCCGAGGCGATCCCCTTTGCGCTGACCGCTGTGGATCGCCTCGAGGCCGCCTACGCCTTCGTGCGGGCGGCGGCGCTGCTCTCGCAGGTCCTGCCCGCCGCCGAGGGGCCCCTGGCGGCGCGGCTGCTGTCCCGGCTGGCCACGCTGTACGAGCGCGCCGGCGACCACGAGCGGGCGCGGGCGACCCTGCTGGCCCTCGACGGGCCCTCGGGCGACCCCGTGGACGCCGCCTACCTGGAGCGGCTGGCGCAGGCGCAGGTGCGCGCGGGCGATCCTGCCGAGGCCCGCCGGCTGGTGGCGGCTGCCCTGGCCCGCGAGGACGTGCCCGACGACGCCCCGGGGCTGCTGGCCGTGGGCGCCGACGCGGCCTACCGCGCTGGGGATCTGAGCGACGCCGAGGCCCTCGCGGCGCGGGTGGCCGACGACAGCGGCCGCGCCGCCCTCAGCGCCCGCAACACCCGGGGCAAGGTGCACCTGGTGCGCGAGGCCCTGGACGAGGCGGAGGCGCTGTTCGCGGCCAACCTGGCCGCCGCCGCCGACCTCGACGCCCCCGACCACCAGGCCCGTGCGCTCATCAACCTGGGCGTGGTGCACCTGCAGCGCGGCGAGGCCGACGCCGCGCTGTCGCGCTTCGAGGCCGCCCGCGACCTGTGCCTGGCGACCGGCGACCTGCGCAACCTGTCCATCGCCGTCGAGAACCTGGCGGTGCTCTACCACCGCCGCCAGGCCTTCGCCGACGCCCTGCGGCACTACCACCGGTCCTCGGCCGCCGCCCGACAGCTTGGCCACCGCGGCCAGCTCGCCACCACCGCCCTGAACCTGGCCGACCTGTACCTGACCGTGGGCGACGTGGAGCGCGCGGGGCGCCTCGCCGACATCGCCGAGGCCCTCATGCGGGCCAGCGGCGCCCACTACCTCGAGGCCCAGCGCCAGACCCTGCAGGCCGGCCTGGCCCGCGCCGAGGGCGATCTGGACCGCGCGGTCACGGCCCACGACGCCGCCCTCGCGCGGCTCGCCCGCGGCGACGGCAACAACCAGCGCCTGGGCCCAGTGCTGTGCGCCCAGGCTGAGGTGCGCCTGGACCAAGGGGCCCTGGACGAGGCCGAGCGGCTGCTCGCCCAGGCCGCCGCCCTGCCCACCGCCCAGAACGACGCCTTCACCGCGCGCCTGCGGGCCGCCGACGGGGGCCTCAGCGCCGCGCGGGGCCACCTGGAGGCCGCGGAGCAGCAGCTCACCGCCGCCGTCGGGCTGGCCGAGCAGGCCGGAGATCACGAGACCCGCTGGCGGGCCCTGGCGCGGCTGGCCGACGTGCACTGGGCCGCCGGGCGCCGGGCGGAGACGCTGCAGGCCCTGGCCGCCGCGGTGGAGGTGACCGAGCGCGCCGCCGCCGCCCTGCCCCGCACCCTGGAGGCGATCTACCGCGCCGCCCCCGCCCGGCGCGCCGTCCGCGACGGCCTGCGCCGGGTGCGCGCCGGCATCGCGCCCCAGGGCCGGCTGGGCGAGGCGCCCGAGATGCGGCGCAGCCACGAGCGGGGCTTCCGCCCGGTGTGGAACGAGCGCTACCCGCAGATCGTGGGGCGCGCCGCCAGCCTTCACCCGGTGTTCAACGCCCTCGATCGCGTCTCCGGCTCCGACGCCATCGTGTTGATCCGCGGCGAGAGCGGCACCGGCAAGGAGCTGGTGGCCAGCGCGCTGCACGTGCACTCGCCGCGCAGCGGCGGCGCCTTCGTCAAGGTGAACTGCGCGGCCTTCGTCGAGACCCTGCTGCTCAGCGAGCTGTTCGGGCACGAGAAGGGCGCGTTCACCGGCGCGGTCTCCACCAAGAAGGGGCGCTTCGAGCTCGCGGACGGCGGCACCCTGTTCCTCGACGAGATCGGGGACGTCAGCCCCAACACCCAGGTCGCCCTGCTGCGGGTGCTGCAGGAGGGCGCCTTCGAGCGCGTGGGCGGCCACCAGACCCTCACCGTAAACGTCCGCGTCATCTGCGCCACGCACCGCAACCTCGAAGAGATGGTGCGCGACGGCAGCTTCCGCGCCGACCTCTACTACCGGCTGCGCGGGGTCATCCTCGAGGTGCCGGCCCTGCGCGATCGCAAGGCCGACATCCCGCTGCTCGTCGACCACTTCCTCGCCCGGCGCCCCCACGCGGCCAACCGCCCGCTCGAGTTCTCACGGGCCGCCCTCGCCAGCCTGCTGCAGCACGACTGGCCCGGGAACGTGCGCGAGCTGGAGAACGTCGTGCGGTCCGTCGCGCTCTTCGCGGACGGCGAGACCATCGGCCTCTCGGAGCTGAGCGAGCTCGGCGACATCTTCCGCGCCCCAGATGAGCAGGCGCTGCTCGACCTGTCGGAGCTCGTCGAGGCGGGGGTCGTCGAGGCGCTGGAGGGCCACCCCGACGCCATCACCCTGGCCCCAGGCGCCGTGCCGCCCGACGGCCCCCAGCGCGGCCCCAGCGAGGCGAGCTCGGCCCCGCCCGAGGCCGCCGCCCCCGACGCCGGCCCACCCAGCCTGAACGACGCCTGGTTCGACCACATGCTGTCGAAGGCGGGCGGCCTGAGCGCCCTCAAGAAGCTCATCGAGCGCGAGGCCATCGAGCGGGCGATCACCACGGCCTCGGGCAACATCACCGAGGCGGCCGCGTTGTTGGGGATGAAAAGGCCGCGACTTTCACAGATAATCAACGCGGACCCCGAACTTGGGGCGCTCAGGCGGAGGGTCGAGGGCTCATGAAACGACGGCTTATCCTGGCGGCGACGGCAGCCCTGTGGACCGCAGCGTGTGGCGACGCCGACCCTGTAGCGCCCCCCAGCGCGCCGGGCGAGGCCCGCGCCGACGCCCCGGCCGCGACCGCCGAGGGCGCGCTGGTGCTGGCGCCCGACGTGCGGCTGATCGGCCTGGGTGACGTCTACGCCCAGCTCGACGTGACCCACCTGAGCTTCGACGCCGCGCTGTCCCTGCTCCCGGAGGCCGAGGGCGGCGTGCCGGCGTCCGTGGCTGTGCGCTACAGCTTCGACGACGAGGCCGGGCCCTCCACGGCGCTCCTGGCGCACCCCCTTCAGCTGACCGAGCCCGGGCGCTACCAGCTGCTGGTGCGCATCCGCCCGAACGCCGATGACGGCATCGCCGTGCGCGTGGCAGGCGCCGTCGCGGGGGATCTGGCCGAGGCCGTGCAGCGGGCCAAGGACGACGCGGAGCCTGCCCCCACGCCGGCTGAGCCCGCGCCCACCCCCGCCGAGCCCGCCCCGACCCCCGCAGACGATCCCTTCGGCGCGGCCGAGCCCGCCCCGACCCCGGCTGAGCCCGCGCCGACCCCGGCCGAGCCGGCCCCCACGCCCGCCCGCGATCCCGCCGCCCCAGCGGAGCCTGCGCCGACCCCGGCCGAGCCCGCCCCCACGCCCGCCCGGCCGGGCGACGAGCCCGCCCCGACCCCCGCCCGCGAGAAGGGCGATGGCCCCGTGGCCGACGGCGATCT